>CAKOOQ010000057.1 GCA_934098555.1 uncultured Bacilli bacterium | reverse complement strand
GGAAAAATTAAGTTGAAAGTTCCCGCTTTTTGTTAAAAACTATGAGAATGCAGATAATATCTGCGTTTTTTTGATAAAAATACTAGTAATTTTCAAAAAATATGTTAAAATATAACTTGTAAAGGAATTTATGACACGTGAAAAAGTGTACGTAATTTCATCTTTTCACGACTAAGTTCCCGTACATATTATATGATTTGTTGAATGTGGCTTGTTTGCCAACTAAGAAGGAGAAATTAATCTTCTTCTTTTGTTTTGGTATCTTTTTTGAAAATATCATCTGGATTTAAAGTGACCCTGTCGGGCTCAATATAATTTGCATCTAATATTTCAATTAACTCTGGATACATTTCCTTTGTAAGTTCATACGGAGATTTATCTCCTAATATTTCTCTAGGTATATTATTGATGTTGTCTTCGATTTCCTTTACTTGTTTTTTTGTTAATTTTTCAAAACTTGATGACTTTGGTAGAAAACATCTTATGTATTTATGATTACATTCTATTTCAGCTTTTTCTTCCGGCGAATTCGGATGACAATAGTAAAGTGAAGTTAATTTTTCACCAGTATCTAGATCATTTTCTAAATGAAGTGGGTCGAAAAATTCTGTGCCATTATCAGTTAAAATGGCTTCAACATATTTTTTGTATCCATCGCTTCCAAAAGAGTTTTTAATTTTGTCAAATTCTTTATCTACACATTCAATGCATTTTTTATCTAATAATCTAATAACCATATAGTTAGTCTTAACAAACAAGAAAGTCATTAATACTTTGCTATCAGAGTTTTTTCCAATAACTGTGTCTAGTTGCCATATGTTTAATTTCTTTTCTTTATCAATTCTTATAACATAATCTTCATATGTTCTTCCAATTGATAAAGTAAGTTCTTTTTTATATTGTTTGTTATTGTTTTCTTTTCTTTTTTTATACTTCACTTTCTTTGGTAAATCCAGATTAGTAAGCATAATTACTTGTAAATCAACATATTTATAAAATGTTGGCTTTGACATATTTAAAATATCCGAATGATTAGCAAATACTTGATTAATACTTTGCTTTTTATCTTTTACTAAAGGAATAATTATTCTATTTATTTTATCTATTTCTTCTTTAGTGATATCTATTCCTTGCCTTGATTGAACTAATTGGTCTTCATAATGTTTCTGAGCCTTTGACGCATTGTAATATAAATGTGCTTTAGTGCAAAAGTTTTTATTTTTACAATTGTTACAACAGTATGGTGGTTTAGATAAAATTGTACAAGATTTAGATGCTCTTTCAATTCCTGTTTTACTATATTCGGAAAACGGACTATTTTTAATATGTCTGTTTCTTTTAATATCTTTAGATATAGTGGTTCTATCCACTTTAATAGCATTTGCTATGTATGTAAAATTATGACCTTGATTAATTAAATATTCAATAGTGCTTCTTTGTTCTTTATTTAAATGAACATAATTTGCTGTCATTATATTTTTCCTCCCTGATTGACAAACAAACCACAAGTCTATATTTTACAAAAACTAAAATAAAATTGCAAATGGGGCTCTGCCCCAAACCCCGAGGTTTAACGCATTGTTGCTAGCAAAAAAGAAGCAAAAAAAGAGAAGCATCTCATCTAAATATAAGATTTGCTTCTTTTTGCATAGCATTACCAAGTGCTCAGGTCGCTCCTCAGCGTTGCCTTATCCCCGAGGTAATAGTCATATTATATCATTTTTATTTTCTTTTGTTAAAGACTTAATTCCCATTTTAACTTAAACGGGAACTTACAATTTTATTTTACAA
>CAKOOQ010000056.1 GCA_934098555.1 uncultured Bacilli bacterium | reverse complement strand
ATTTGTAACTTATAAAAAACTAGAAAAAAGTGCTAGATAAATGATTATTTAAGAAGACTCGTAATTGAGTCTTTTTTTCTTGAAGCAAATAAAACATGAAACAAATAAAACTGGACAAATTTGAGAAAGTGTGTTAATATTTATCTCGTTGAAGCGCTAGTACAGGCTTTTATAGTTTTTGTACTGCGTTTTTTTATTTGAAGTAAGGAGTAGATAAAATGAATAAAAAAATTCACGAAATAATTCATCCTTTTTTACTAAAAATGATGAGTCTGAAAAGAAAAGAAACTTTGAAAATTGATGGTGAATTTGACAAAAGTAAAAACTTTTTAATTGTAGCTAATCATTTGTGCATCAATGATATTCCAGCATTGGCTGAAGCAGTTAAAGAGCATTTTTATGTTTTGGTCAGTGATGAAGATAAAAATACTTTTAATGGCAAGTGCTTAGATTTAAATGGGGTTAAATGGGTTACTAGAACTAACAAAGAAAGTAGAAGTGATTCCAAGAAGCATTTAATTAATGAATTAAAAGGTGGAAAGAGTTACGCAATGTATCCAGAAGCTACATGGAATCTTTCACCCAACTTGTTGATGTTACCAATGAATTACGGATGTATTGATATTGCATTAAAATCAAATGTTGATATTTTGCCGGTTGTAACTTTTTTTGATAGAAAAACTAGGTATTCTACAATTGGAAAACCTTACACTCCTAAGAACGATTTAGTAGAGTCAATTACTGATTTACGCAATATTATGGCAACAATGGTGTTTGAACAAATGGAAAAATCCTTTGAAGAACGTTATAAGAGTGGTGATGATTCAGTTTATAAACAAATTATTGATGGTAGAGAATATTACTATGAAAAAAGAGAAAATATATCTGGTAATTATTGGAAGAATTATATAATGATAAAATATGGTGAATATTCGAGAGCAAAAAAAGACCCTGAAGGGGTTAAGCAATTTGAATCACAATTTATATATGAACCAAAAACAGATGATTACGCATTTTTTCAAATTTTTAATAGCATAATAAAAATCACTGACGATAAAAAAATACAGATTAAACGTATTTCATCAGAAAAAGATGGTTATAATGATGGTGAGTTTGGAACTTTTTTTGGCGACAGTTATAACGAAGAAAATTATAAAAAATTTTTAATAAAAAAATAAAAAGGGTGTGTAGTAAATGAATTTGTTGTTACCAAGTTATTCGATTTTAATTATAACTTTATTAATAATAGCCTTTTTTTCTAAAGAACGTATGAAAAGTGATGAAACAAGTATATATGGACAATTGTTGATTATTAGTGGGTTTAATATTATTTTTAATTTGTGCGGAATAATGTTAGGATATACGCAAGGCGAATCATCTTTTTTATATCTTTTGAATCACTTTGATTTACCATTATATTTCTTGTGGGCTTCTTTGTTGTTTTTATATTTACTATATGTTTGTTTGGCCAAAGTCAATTTAAATTTATATTTAAAAATTAAAAAAACTATATATTTAATAGATGTGATTGGTGTGATAATTACTATATTTTTGCCAATAAAAATAGTGATTAATAAAACTGCAGGTTTTGCGATAGGTGCATGTGTTAATTTTGTTTATGCAATGTCTGGAGTATACTTGTTATTATCTATTGCTACTGCAATTCTGTTAATAAAAAAGAATAGATTAATTAAAACTCTTCCAGTTTTCATGTTACTATTGCTTGGAGTAGTTGCTGCTACTATTCAAAAAATAGTTCCATCTTTGATTATTGTACCAGCAGTTATCGTTTTTGTGGAATTGTTGATGTATTTTACTATAGAAAACCCAGATATGAAGATGGTGGATGAATTGGTGGAAAACAGGAAAATAATTGAGCGTTCAAGTGAAGAGAAATCAATCTTCTTATTTAAAATGAGCCAAGGAATAAAAGAACCATCAAAGAATATTGAGAAAGAAATAACAAGATA
>CAKOOQ010000055.1 GCA_934098555.1 uncultured Bacilli bacterium | reverse complement strand
TATTATCGCCTGACTTCTGAGCTAAAACCTTAATTCCTGAAGTTATGAAATCTGTTGTGATTCCATTCACATTTTTTGCGTTCTAACACTATTTTCATCATATTTATACGATATATTAATATTATCACTCGAATTTGTTACTTTGTCAAGTTTTCTTCCTCTCGACCACTGGGGCTCCCAGCCCCTGTATTCAACTGGATTTCCAATCGCATCATAAACTATATCTTCTCCGTTGTAAGACGTTAGTTTATCCGCCCAATTTGAATCTTCAAATATTTAAACCACCGATGGAATTAATCATCGGTGGAATTTTATTTTATTGCCTGAACGCTCCAACCACAGAAAAAACTTCTCCGTTCTCATTAAAAACCACACTACTTATACCGCTGTTCGGTCTCATGAAAGGCCTTGTATCGTATGTTCTTTTGACAATATAAATTTTATTATCTTTATCATACAAAACCTCAACTCTGCGCCTATCAAAAGGATCCTCTTTGTGTGTTATCTTTTTTAGAATAATTAAAGCTCTTTCAAAAGCATCTTCATAGCTTTTTATTTTTGAATATTCAGGGTTAAATTCTTCATTCCATTTTAAACGGTATTCTTCTGCTAATTTTTCAAATTCTGCATTTTGCGTTTTGTGCGAACAAAGGTACGCAAAATTCTTTTTCTCATAAGGCAATATTTTTAGAGAATTTATAAAAACTTTAAATTCAGAATCTTTTTTTGCCATTTTAAAAGCAGAAACCCTCCATGGCCCTTCTAAAAGAAATTTATTTCTAAAATATTTTGAAGCGTCAAATGTTCCTTTTACTATCCGGTTTAAGTCGTGAACTTCATACTGCTGATTGTAATCTTCCTTAAAATACCTGGGCTCCATTAAAATACCCATATTTTCCTTTTCAATTTTATCTTTTTCTATATTCTCCTTTTCAAAAATATCGAAAATATTAATACTATCGGATACAACACTGCCATCATTCACGCTTTCTCTTACGCCATACATCGCCTGCGTATTTGGACTGACATTAATTACCGAAGCAGTCAAAATTGCAGATATTGCTAAATTTTTTATGGTTTTATAATCCATTTTACCTCCTGAAACATTTTCTAATTCTTTACTACTAAGCTCATAGAGTCTTTTAAAATCACTTTTTATATCTTTTTCCGTAATATATGGATTGATTTTTTTAAGATTTTTAACAAATTCACTGGGTATACTACTGTTATCAAAACCAAATTTATAAGAAAAATTGTCATTTATTTTTTCCATAATAAATTTTTCTCCCCTACTTATACTAAAGTTTTACACAATAACGCACTCTTGACTGCTATGAGGGTTTAGCATTTTCATGTTAGGATCTTCAGCCACAGCCCCAATTTTGTATATTTTATTCGCCGCAGGGTCAAATAAAAAAACCGTTCCATCTGCCACTACTAAAGCTGAATAACAATTTTGTACGTTAAATGATTTAAATCTAGCCAAATTCTCTCTTGATGATGATATATCACTCTCTTTACCACGCGAGAAAGTATTTTGATAATACCAAACTTTTGTATCAGTAGAATCATCTAAGTATATGGGATGAGTGTGAATATCAATAATTGTATTTATAGAGCCACTCATTAATTTTTGCGCAATAGTACGTATATCTGCAAATGATTGTACTCCGTTACTATTGCAATCTGTTCTGGGTTTAGAATTGCTCCATGCATTGCCTTCCTTATACGCAAACATACCATATTCCCATTGTTGGTCATTTCCTTTTTTACCAAAAGATAACTTGCTTACTATGTTAGCTAATTCTATCGCCTTATCAATTATTTCTTGACTTGGTACTGTACCGCTCTTATCGGTTAGTCTAATAGGATTATTGTAACAATACTCAAAGAGATTAAATCCACCAGCTAAAGTTTCATCAGCGCTAATAAACCTACCAACCTCAGGGTCATAATATCTTGCATTTAAATAGTAAAGCCCAGTTTCTGAATCGTAGTAATAACCTCTGTAACGAACTGG
>CAKOOQ010000054.1 GCA_934098555.1 uncultured Bacilli bacterium | reverse complement strand
TTTTTTGTTCACTTTAATTTCACTGCGAAAATAATTATTTTTAATAGAAGTGGTAATGTATAAGCTTTTTTTGTTAAATAAAGAATAAAGACCTAAACCATGGCCATTACTTTTTGATGTGTATTCAATCGTTCCTAAAGCATCGGTATCAATCTGTCCTTTAAAACTATTCATGACTTTAACATAAACACATTCTTTTTCTTCTCGAAATTCTAGAAAGACAATTTTGTCTTTCGATTCTGAGGCGGCCTCTAAAGCATTATCTAAAGTAACACCTAAGGCTTCACAAAACAAATTGTAATTTCTAGGTCCTAATAAATTTATGATTTTACCTTTAATGGTATTATCAATTTGCACCTTTAAATCTTTGTCTGCATAGTTATAAAGTTTCTCTAAAATAAATCCATTCGTTCCACTCGGCATAGAAGGTATCTCATTTTTTAAATATTTATTCATCGCATATTCTTTTTGGATGTCGTCTATCATTATTTTGGTTTCTTTATTGCCAATCGATTTGATACCTAACATTTTGTTATTAAGATTATGCTTCATTATACGATATTCATTTAAGGTTTTTAAAAGTACTTCGTTGTTATTCTCTGTAATTTCATTGGTTGCCTTTAATGTAACAATCTCATAATTTAAATAAATCACGTATACCAAAACAATTAAAGTAATTAAAGATATCAAAATAATAATTGATAGATAAATAATATCTTGCTCGTTATTCATATGTTTGTAGCATAATAAGCCTAAAATAAAATATAAAACTAAGGTAAAGATAACCCCTACTTTACGAACAGTTAAACGACTAAGCTCTTTAAAGATCTTCGTAAGACCTCGAACAATAATAGGTAACTTGGCAACTAAGACAACCAGTATAGACATCGTAATAGAAGACAAACCTTTAAATATCTGGATGACCATCGGATCAAAGTTATAAAGTTCTATTTGGTTCATATGAAACATGGTTAAAATATCAATTAAAAGAAGAATAACCCATATCATAACAAGACATAAGATAGTTTCTTTCCATGATGTATCAAAAAATTTTTTTCCAAAAATAATTAACCACATAAACGTAAAGAAAGGCGTCGCGATGGCAAAACCTTTTAATTGTAAAAAGGTTTGTAATAAAAAGCAAAGAATACCTAAAAGTATATAGTGCGTCTTTATGACGGGCTTTTTTTGCAAAATTTTACTATAAAGATATATAGACGAAAGATAGCCTATCATGATGGATAAAAAATACAAAATAAAGATAAATCCTTTCATTGTTCGACCTCACTTTTATAATTTCTTGAAAGATAGTAAAGTCTAAGACCGGTTGATAAATCCATATAGCCTTGAGAATAATTTTTTGAAACGATAAAATCTTTATTTACCAGACAACTCTTATGTGTTTGCACAAAACGATTATCTAATTGGTCTTTTATTTCTTGTAAGGTGGCATTCACGCGAAACTCGACATCATTATTCGTATGAATGACCACTTTTCTATCTTCTTTTTCTCTTATCACATACGTGATATTTTTCATATAAAGTTCTACCGATACTTTCTTACCAGAAATT
The DNA here is from genome assembly GCA_934098555.1 of uncultured Bacilli bacterium. GTDB lineage: Bacteria > Bacillota_I > Bacilli_A > RF39 > UBA660 > Ventrenecus. The sequence continues at coordinate 473 of CAKOOQ010000054.1, read as the reverse complement.
TTTAAAACTTTTTTATCGTTTTTCTTACGGTATATCATTTTTAAATCTCGTTTTAGACGGTTTTCAAAATCTTGAAATTTCTCAATAAATTCAAAGACTTCTAATAAGTTACGGTGAACTTGTTCAAACATACTATCATGACTGGTGATAAAAATAATTTCACTATCCCAATCCACCGCCCGTATTCTTTTGGCTATTTCAATACCACTGATGCTATTTTTCAATTCAATGTCCGTGATATATACTTTTGGATATTGTACACTTAATATTTCCTTTTTTAAATTCTTATCATAACGATTAAAAAATAAGGTATCGATATCACATTCATTTTCAAAAGAAAATTCTTTAATGATTTTATCAATCTGTTTTTGGATTTTTTCATCATCTTCTATAACAACAATTCGCATATTATCACCTCACTATAAAGTTTACTAAAAGCGATTATACCACAGATTTTTCTTTAAAAAAACATC
>CAKOOQ010000053.1 GCA_934098555.1 uncultured Bacilli bacterium | reverse complement strand
TCTAAAGATTCTTCAATTTCAATTTCTTCTTTAATAATATTTACCATAGACAAATCCTTTCTATGATTTTTTTGTTACCAAAAAAATCAATCATTTCTGATTGATTCATATATTTAAAGTTCGAATAGTTCGAACAGATTCGTCAATGGTGCAGGCGAAGGGACTTGAACCCCCATGAATTGCTTCGCTAGATCCTAAGTCTAGTGCGTCTACCAATTTCGCCACGCCTGCAAGATTTAAAAGTGGTGGACCTTGTAGGACTCGAACCTACGACCGATCGGTTATGAGCCGAGTGCTCTAACCAACTGAGCTAAAGGTCCAACAACTTCTTAATTATATCCTATTAAATTTTAAAATTCAAGTACTTATTTTATTTTTTCATAGAAAATTTACCCTCATTTTTGATAACTTGTCACATCAATGACTGAAACACCTAAATCTTTATAGAAATCTTGTTCATGAGACACTAAAAGTAAAGCTCCGTCGTATTTTGTGATGGCTTCTTTCAAAGCCATTTTAGCTTTTTCATCTAAATGATTTGTTGGTTCGTCTAAAATAAGAAAGTTAGAAGGTTTAAGCATTAATTCAGCCATTTTTATTTTAGCTTGCTCTCCGCCACTTAAAGTTTTAATACTTTGCATTTGATGTTCACTTTTTAAAGCGGAACGTGCTAAGACAAAACGAATTTCTTTGTTATTTTTTGTTGGATATTTCTTTTCTAAATATTTGATGGGTGTGAGATTATCATCTTCCCATATAAGTTCTTGTTCAAAGTAATTGGTAAGGACATGAGAAGCCATAGTTACTTTACCATCTAAGTTAGGAATAAGACCTAAAATTGTTTTAATAAGAGTGGATTTGCCAAGACCGTTAAACCCAACTAAAACAACCTTATCTTCTTTTCGCATTTTCAAATTAATAGGCTTTAATAACGGATAATTATAACCAACGCATAAGTTTTCAAGATTTAAAATTTCTGTATCCCCGCCTTCTTTATAAGGGAAAGAAAAGTCCGGTTTGGCTGTATCTACCATTTTTTCTAAACGTTCTATTTTAGAAAGACGTTTCTCTCTACTTTTTGCCATCTTTGCTGTCGATGCTCGAGCTTTGTTTTTTTCAATATACGTTTCTAATTTTTTTATTTCTTTTTGTTGAGAAAGATAGGCCTTTTCATATTCTTCACCTTTCATTTTCTTTTGTTTGAGAAAATTTTGAAAGGTACCCTTATATTTATCGATGCTTTGGTGTGTAATATCACAAATACCCGTGCAGATTTCTTCTAGAAAAGAGGTATCATGTGAAATGACTAAAAAAGTGGATTTATAATTTTTCAAGTAATTTTGTAACCATAAAATATGCTCTCTGTCTAAAAAGTTCGTAGGTTCATCTAAAATTAAAACATCTGGATTTTGTAAAAGAAGTTTGGCTAAGATAACTTTCGCCCTTTGGCCGCCACTTAAGTTTTTCATTAAAGTGTCCATTCCAAAAGCATCAATCCCAAGACCATTTGCTGTTTTCAAAATAATAGTATTTAAAGAGTAAAAATCGTGTTGTTGTAATTCATTTTGATAATAGTTTATTTGTCTTAAAGTATCTTCATGGTAGTTTTTTGAAAGATCTTCATAAAGTTTATTTAATTTTTCTTCCATCTCATATAAATGGGTAAATGCTAGATTCAAATAATCATAAACACTCATATCTTCTAAAATCTTAGCGTATTGATCTAGTACTCCAATGGAAACATTTTTCTGCCACTTAATCTCCCCTTTATCTGGAATAATATCATTGGTTAAAATTTTTAGAAAGGTACTTTTACCGGCCCCATTAGGACCTACAATCCCCACATGTTCCCCTTTAAATATTTCTAAAGAAACATTTCTATAAAGAACCTTATCATCAAACGTATGCGATAAATTTTTAACTTCTAATAAGGCCATAATATCGTTCCTTTCTCTATCGTTATGTATAAAAAAAATCCTTAAGAAAAGGACTTTTAATAACAAATTGGTGACCCGTACGGGATTTGAACCCATGAATGCATGCGTGAAAGGCATGTGTGTTCAACCACTTCACCAACGGG
>CAKOOQ010000052.1 GCA_934098555.1 uncultured Bacilli bacterium | reverse complement strand
GCGATTTCAGCACGTTCTTCTGTTTTACCAATATTGATACCACGGCTCTCACCGATACTGATTCCTTGACTTTTTCCGATATCAATGCCTTCTTCAATGCCATATTCTCGAGCTTTTTTGAACATACCACGTTCTTCATTCATTACTTCATCATTTAAAAGAGCTTCCATATATTCTTCCATTGTCATTATTGTCACCCATCTTTCCGCATATAGTTTTCTTTCTGTTTCACTTCTTGCTTTCAAATACCTTAAGATATCTAAGAATTCTTCATCACTTATGCCTACATTATAATTAAGTTTATCGAGTAAATCAAGTCGTATGTAATATATTTGAATATCATCGGTTAATGGATAACCTTGGTCTTCTAAAAAATATCTTTGAATAACTTTATCTTCTAAAACACCACTTCGTACATGGTCTACTAAATTGATTTGAACAAACTTCTTCATTTTTCTATACGGCATGCTTTTCTTTAATTGACTACTATAACCCCGACATAAGTAAACGTTTGACTTTCGTAGTTTTTCTTTATCAAAAGTTTTATAGGCTTCTAAATTTAAAATGATATCTTCTCCTAAAAAAGCATAGATATCTGCTCGTACATCTTTTTCTTTATAAGTGGCTTTCTTAAAAGGATATTCTTGCCCTTTAATAACGATTTGGTTTTTGAGGATTCCTTTGGGTAATCTTAAAACATTTTCCGTGATGACTTCTAATGGTTTTGTGTACTCATCATTACCTAAGATGTTTTTTATCCAAAAATCTTCCATTAAATCTTTACACATGAGTTCCTCCCTTCTAAGGCTGAAAAATAGTTTCAATATTTTCCCTCCTACTTATATATTCAAAAAAAATCCTCGATCTCCTTTTTTTTAGTTGAAAAAAATTGCAATTTCTTGCAATTTTGACACTTACTTGACACTAATTTACAAGATAAGGATTATTTTGGGTACCACTTCCTGTAATTTTGGCATCCGAGCGGATATTGATAACTGGGCGCAGACCATTGATGCCAATCATACCATCATCGATACCGCCAGAATCGTCTACATATAATACACGAGCAGACCAGCCGGCATAGCCGAACGTATTATAGCTCCCGGCAGGTGTCATAGTCCAAAAAGTATTTCCTGTTACTAAATAACTACCGTTATTAGTTTTCATATGGTTATATGAACCATCAAAGACACCACCAGCGTGCCCAGCAAGCATAGCTTCATCTGCGGCTATTAAGCCAATTGGATAACTTAATTTTTTATTACCGCTTGAAGCACTTGCCACTGTGTAATAATCACTGGCATTTTCACAAGCAAGGGTTGGTGCACTTTCTACTACTCTTAAATATCCTTTATTGTAAGTAATAACGGTTCCTGTTCCAACACCACTCTGCCCGTTTAAATTAGAACGGTCGCCACAGAAACCAGCATCCGTTTCTAATTTTGAAGCATAACTTGAAAGTTTATCCGTATAGAACTTATCCGCATTTGTTTTGATAGTTGAAGATGTTCCTGTACCATGGGCTTCTCCTTCAGTGTGCATATAGCCGACATACATATTGTTGTTATAATTTGGATTAAACACACTCGTCTCATATTGTCTATCTGTTGAAGACTCGCCATTCGCATGAACACTTGTGCCATCATAAATCATTCTAATCGAGCCATTACTGTTTATTCTTATGATTCGCCAATAAAAACCGGCAAACTTCACATAGTTATTTTCGATGGAACCTCGGTAATAATAAGTCGGATTGCCATCATTGTCTGTTGTTTCAAAAATACCTTTTTCGTGGGATTCACAAGATGCATCATCACAGGCTGACTTTGTAAAATCGGGAACATATGTGTTAACTTCAATATTTCCTAAAACTGTTTTTACTGTTTTGGCTGTTTTATTAAAATATAAAGTACATTTCGTTCGGGTATTATCGGTTGCATTATAGTTATGGTAGTCTCCAACAAATTTCCACCCAGCATTATCCCAAGAAGGTATCACTCCATTATTACAGTTTGATTTTTCAACGTCTAATGTATAACCTGTATTTTGAAGAGGCATATTTCTTGATATAACGCCATCTATATAATAAGCAAAATA
>CAKOOQ010000051.1 GCA_934098555.1 uncultured Bacilli bacterium | reverse complement strand
ATTATTTTTTCTTTAACATAATTGTTTAATTTTTTAGGATTAGTATATTCTTCATAATCATAATCTTCAAAGTTAATATAGATAATATGATTATCATCCACATCATTTTCTTTTAACTCATCTATTATTTGTCTTAAAATAACTGATTTTCCAGAACGTCTAATACCAATTAATACTTTAATTAAATCTTGATTATAAAATGGTCTAATTATTTTTAAATATCTTTCACGAATAACCATAATCCCTCTTCCTTTCTTATATATACATTATAATACCATATTAAATTCCCGTCAATTTATTACGGCACAGAGTAATTTTTTTATTAAAATGCCAATTTATTACGATTGCTCTTTATATAAAAATATATCCATTTTTTTGCATGGATATATTTTTGACTCTTAAAACAGGAATTCACCTTTGTTACTCATCCTTATTTTAAATAATTTTAATATCTGTTATATCGGATATTTTAATTTTATCCCCATCTAAAGTAAGTAAATAATTGCCGCTTTTACCCACGATTGTTTTTACTTCTGTTTGGTCTTTCAAAGTTATTTCTACGTCTTTTTTATAAACAAAGTTTCTGTCATGAAAAATCGCATCAATTTTACGAGGAATATTACTTTCCTTACTTACTCTTTTTAAACGACTATAAAAGAGTTCCTTATTATTATCTATTTTTTTCTCCATTGGACTTTGAAAAACTTTGGGTAAATCTTTCAAAAAAATCACCTCTTACCTTTATTTTATGATTAAAACGTAGCTTTATGAAACATAATAAAGATATGAAAAAAGAAACGATTTATAAAATTATATTTTTTTATTTTCCTTTTCTTATACTGATGGGCATAAGTCTGGTTTTAATGTACCACGCCAAATTTATTACAGATACTTTTGCTCGTCACTTTGAAAGACAAATTCTTTGGTTTAGCATCGGCTTTATCATTCTTTTTCTAGCTCATTTTTTTAAACTGGAAAAGTTATTTAAATACAGTTTTTGGTTTTACTTAGGTAATATTTTTTTACTTATTTTCGTTTTATTTATTGGTAAAAGTACAAATGGAGCGAAAGCTTGGCTTTCTTTTAAATATTTTAGTTTTCAACCAAGTGAATTTATGAAACTAAGCTATACTCTTTTTCTAGCTCATTATGTGTCCAAACAAAAACCTAAAAAATGGTATCAAGAACTTCTTTTATTATTAAAAGTGTTTCTTTTATTCTTAATTCCCTCGTTACTCATTTTCTTAGAACCTGATACAGGCGCTATTGTCTTTTTATTTATTATTACGGTGGTTTCTTTAGGCTTTTCTTCTATTTCTAAACGTTGGTTAATCTTAATGGGGGTTCTTTTACTTTGTTTTGTCTGTTTATTTACTTATTTTTATCTTTATCAAAAAGAAGTCCTCCTTTCTTTTCTTGGTTCATCTATTTTTTACCGAATTGACCGATTACTTACCATTGGAAGTGGTATGCAAATTGAAAATGCCTTAATCGCAATTGGAAGTGCTCCTTTTTATCAGTTTAACTTAACAAAAACAGGTATTTATATTCCAGAAGCTCCCACTGATTTTGCCTTTGCCCTTACCGCGAATGTTTTTGGCATATTAGGAGAACTTATCCTCATTCTTATGTTTTTTATTCTCGATTCTTATCTTCATTCTTATAGCAAAAAAATTATAAAAAAAGAGCAAAAAATATTTGCCTATTCTTTTTTAACCTGTCTTATTGTAAATGAACTTATAAACATCAGTATGAATTTAGGATTATTCCCTATTATTGGTATTCCTCTTCCTTTTGTAAGCTATGGAGGTTCATCTCTTATCGTTTCTTTCTTATTCTTAGCCTTTATTTTTTCTTTTAAGAGGAAAAAGAATTAACCTTACTTTCTAATTCTTCTAAAAATGGAGTCGCATCTTCTTCATCCCATGCCTCTAACTTAGGAACTAAATTAAGAAAACGAATTTCGATTTTTTCTCTATTTAAAGCTCTTCTTAAGATTTCTTCATAATTATTATCGCTTGCAAAATTTTCTTTTTATTTACCTTCCTTATTTATTAATACATAATTAATTTTATTTTCTTTTATAATCTCTAATACTTTATCTAAA
>CAKOOQ010000050.1 GCA_934098555.1 uncultured Bacilli bacterium | reverse complement strand
CACCAAGCATTCAGAAATGCTATGTATGATTGTCCAGCCAGTGCCAGTGTCATAAGTAGTAGTTCGAAAGCCCAAGAGGCTTTAAGAAAGAGTAGTCGTTTCGAACTTGTGAGAACATCTGGAAGAACAGCCAGTGCTAAGTGTGGTTTTGGAAAGCAAGGAAGAGGAGACGATTCTTATTACGGCTGTAAATCGTCTTGGGATGATGGTGGATATGACTATAGTGCAAATGCTAACCAGTATATGGGTACGGCTTATAGTGGTAAAGCTCTTGTTATGTCAGCTTCTTTACCAAAAGCACCACAAAGTGTCTTTAATACTAGACCATTTTCGTGTACGGCAGGTGAATGGGGCATTTACTTTACACAACGTGGAGAATGCGAGTATAACAAAGATGAATATTCAACCAGTGATAACTATGCTCTTATTTGTATTGGTGATAAAAATTCTTCTAACTTTGGGTGTCAATTTCATGAATACTTAGAAGATTCTGGTTACATTGATTTAAATGGTCAAAGTATAAAAACAAATCAAGCGGGATACGCAACAGAATTTTATAGTTACTATCCAAGTGTTAATGCCAATTATGTTTATCAAAAAGATATTCCAGTAAAGAAAAAAATTGATGGTGAATATGATTGGTACGATAATCCTGAAATATACTATACGTCTCAAACAGTATATATTCAAATATTTAAGATTTAAGATGTGAAGTCGTTGACTTTCATCTTTTTTCTTTGGTTTTACCTCATATATGTGAGATAATACTATTAGAGTAGAGGTCAGTAATGAAAAAGTTAAGTAAAGCAAAACATAAAAAAAAATTTTTGAAAGGATTTACATTAATTGAACTTTTAAGTGTTTTAGGTATCATGTCCATTATTCTTTTAATCGCCGTCCCTGTTTACACAGGTGTTTCTAAGCGCAGTAAAGAAAATGTTTATGAGGCTAAGGTAACCGAACTTTTGGCTAAAGCTGAAAATTATTCGGAATCATCCAGTGTCTTTGTCATGGATGTTGAGACTCTTATTAAAGAAGGTCTTGTGAGTGCCGATAGTGAAAATGGTAATTTAATGGATCCTAGAAGTAATCGAAAGATGAACTGTGATATTATCGAAGTTAACTATGAAGATAATGCTTATAAAGCCCATTATATCGAAAATAATGAATGCTTAAGTGGTGAAGAATTAAATAATCGTTATGGTAAGGGTTATATCACGGCTTTTGATGAAAATAACAATGAAGTAGCCCGTTCTTCTTGGGTAAAAACATCTTTTGAGACTTTTCAATTTCAATTTAAAAAAGCAGAAGATATGGATAGTTTAGAAAGTCTTACGTGGAGTGGAGATGGCGATAAAACCTGTACGAAAGAAGAGTTTTTAGACGGGACTTGTGTGTATACGGTAAGTGCCGAAGAAATCAAAACCCTAACCGTTCGTTTAAATGTCACATTAAAGATTAATGATCAATTAACCACACAATCCTATGACTATAATACCTTAATTGATAATCAAAAACCGGGGGTTTTAAGAGTCAATTTGAATAACGATAATTACACAAGTGAATTAAGAAAAGTGGATATTGATTTAACCGATTATGAAGGCAGTGGTATTAAAGAATTTTCTTATGTCAATGCCACCTCAACCTGTGACTCAGCCGAATATGAAAGCAATAAAAAAGAAACCGAAGAAACAAATCAAACTCTATATTTAGATAATGGTGATTACTATTTATGTGTTAAAGATAAAGCAGGCAATATGTCCGATTTAAATGATAATAGTAAAATTCATGTTGAAAAAGTAACGACTTCTGATTTTACAATAAATGTTACCAATAGTTCGGATAATGCTTGGACCAGTAATGATGTAACGTTAGGTGTCCATTGGACGATTGATAATTTAGATTTTTGTGCCACAAAAATAGATAATGAAAGTTACGAACGTTATAACAAAACTTATGAGGCCAAAGGATTTACGTATATGCCAGTATTTACAGGCAATCAAAAAAAGAGTGTTCGTTTTACCTGCTATGACAAAGCGGGTAATAAAAGTAATGAAGTGACGACAAGCGTCATGATTGATAAAGATAAACCAACCATTCGTTATAGTATAGTAAGTCAAACAGCTGGTGCCAATGGTTATTATAAAAACATCACTTTAAAAGCCAATGTTTCGGATGCCTTAAGTGGTATTTCTTCTATCAAATAT
>CAKOOQ010000049.1 GCA_934098555.1 uncultured Bacilli bacterium | reverse complement strand
TCCTAGTGGTGTTGGATTTATAGATGTTACAAGTATTAATTTTCCATCTTTTTTATCTTTTAGCTTTTCACATAAGTCATTTGATATTTTTGCTTTATATTTTCCGTATTGCTCTAGATATTCTTCTTCTATTCCTAGTTTTTCTGCTATTTTTGTTATGTTTTGTAGTTTTGCTTGTCTTGCAATTTCGATATCTTCCATCTTTTACCTCCTAAATGTTTTTTATAAATTTTGAGAGGTGTGATGTGGGATGTGGGATTCATAGGGTCAACTCTTCGTAAGTCTTTCCCTATTTTTCACACTTCTCACCTCTCACTTCACACTCCGTATAAATTCCAACTCTCTTTATTAAAGATCCTGTTCTTCTATATTGTTATCACCATCATTTATTAAAACTGTTATTTTCTTTTCTGCTTTTTCTAAGTAATCACTTGCACTTTTTGAAAGTTTCATTCCTTCTTCAAATTTATTTATAGAATCATCTAAATTCAAATCTCCTTTTTCTAGTTCTTGTACTATTTTTTCTAATTCTTGCATTGTTTCTTCGAAATTTAATTCTTTATTCTCTGTGCTCATTTTTGCCTCCCTTTTTATTATTGGTTGTGTTCACTAAAACATTTTTATAATTACTTACAACCTTGTTATTTCAAGGGCTTTATCACTTTTTTGTAATAAAAAATGATACCCCCCTCTTTTTATGGTATAATTGTTACATCAAAACTACCAATTAATTCCATAAAGGAGTGGTGTATCATGTATACTATTATACCTCTATTACTAGCTCATATTCAAGAGCTTAATAATCAAATTTTACTTTTATTTAATTTTATTGTTAAAAATATACCTATTAAAGCTAAAACTCATTATGACTGCTATAGCCCTAAATACCACAAGTTGAAGATTGATAAGCTCCCTATTTTAAATACTCCTGTTAAAAAGAAAAATTTTAATATTCTTTTAGATGAGTATTTTATTTCTAATGGTAAAGTTCTTAATCCCGTTAATCATCGTGGTAAAAATACTGTCCCTTCTAGTATCATTTGTCCTTGTTGTGATGCTCCTTCTGATTACATTTACGATAATACCGGCGGTCGTGGACAATTTCTTTGTAAAATTTGTAATACTCACTTTAACAAGAATAATTATGCTTCTTTGCATTTTGATTTTTGTTGCCCTTATTGTTCTAGACCTCTTTCTACTAAAAAAGAACGTAAACATTTTATTGTTCATCGTTGCCGTAATCCTAAGTGTTCTTTTTATTTGAATAATCTTAATTCTTTATCTAAAAAAGATTTAGCTGAATATCAATCTAATCCCGAAAGATTTAAGCTTCACTATATCTATCGTGAATTTAAAATAGATTTCTTCAAAGTAGATTTACATTCTTTGCCTAAAAATGCTTCTAGCTTAGCTTTTCGTAAGTTCTCTCCTCATATTATGGGGCTTTGTCTTACATATTTAGTTAATTGTGGTATGTCTACTCGTGCTACTTCTCGCGTTATGCGTGAAGTTCATGGTGTTAAAATTTCTCATACTCAAATTGCTAACTATGCTACTACTGCTAGTTATTGTATTAAGCCTTTTGTAGATTCTTATGATTACAAACCAACCAATTATTTAGCTGCTGATGAAACTTATATTAAAGTTAAAGGCTCTAAACGTTATGTTTGGTTTATTATGGATGCTATTAAAAAATCTATTTTAGGTTATCGTACTTCTGACTCTCGTGATGTCGGTCCTTGCATTTTAGCTATGCGTATGGCTTTTACTAAATTTAAAGAATTTCCTAGCAAAGCTCTTAAATTTGTTGCAGATGGTTTTCCTGCTTATCTTCTTGCTAGACAACAATTCGCTTTAAACAAAATGGATTTTGATGTTACTCAAGTTATTGGTTTAACTAATGATGACAAGGTTTCTACTGAATATCGTTGGCTTAAACAAATTATTGAAAGACTTAATCGCACTTTCAAATTTTCTTACAAAATTACTAATGGTTATGGCTCTGATGACGGAGCTTCTACGCATCTTGTTTTATTTGTTGCATACTACAATTTTTTGAGGCCTCATCCTTACACTTATTGGAAACCTTTAAATGAAGTTAAAGAACTTGAAAAAGCAGAACTTATGCCTGCTAAGTGGCAAATTCTTATTGAACTTTCTCAGCAAATTATTCTATCTAAACAAACAACTTAAATTTATTGGTTTAATATTTATCCTTACTTCTGCTTAATTAATTAACAACGTATTGATAAATACTTTGTCAAAAGCACTCTTCTTTGCAAGTGACCATTGACAAAGCATTTATCAATATCGTTACAATTATTGCAGTAGAAGTATTTTTATCATGCTTATTTTTTGTATATTTTTAACTTTTCAATGTGCTTTTTTAAAATTTTAGATAATATTTTCATAATCCATTTTTCATAGATTACTTTACACTATCT
>CAKOOQ010000048.1 GCA_934098555.1 uncultured Bacilli bacterium | reverse complement strand
ACTATATCAAGAAAATGAAAGGACATAAATAGTTTTTCCTCAAATTGACAGCCTATTGACATTGCCTATTTTAAAGGGGTTAGTAAAATACGAAAACTTCTTCTATTACCACCAGACCCATCGATTCGCAAAAAAGAAAAGATTCCAGAAAGAGTCCCATTTTCATAGTCTCCGCCCCGAGTAAACCATGGATTTTCCGAATTAACAAACGCAACACCATTTTTATACCAACTAGATAAACCATTGTTTACCCCACCATAGCTTTCAAACGGACCGAGTTCACCCGTCGCATCACCTAAAATTCTATTTTTAAACTGATAACTATTATTCAAGACATAAGAATACGTATCATAATACGGTATTAAAGGGGGCGTTATAGCATTTTCAACTTTCGTTAAAGTATTATTTGTGCACGTACGACAACTTAATAGACCATTAAAGCTAGAATTATGGGTGACATCTTTACCACTTACAAAGTTACCTTCTTCACTAGTCATGACGGCCATAACACTTTCCCAAGCACCACCACTCATATCGTATACCCCATAAATATTGCCTGTCGTACTAGCAAGATAACCTGTGCTTGTATTATAAGGACTCGTACATGTATCATCACTGCAATACGCATTGCAGCTATCACTATGACCTATATAGCCACAAGTTGCTTCTTCATTGGCCGCATAGCCGGTTATTTGATTCGTATTATTATTTCGACGAACATTAGATGCCTTGGCATACGATGAATGACTTAAGTATGTCACTGCACCCCATTCGGTATTTTTCATAACATGACTATCTAAAGAACGGCGATAGTTATAAGCATTTAAATAAGCATAAGCTAAATCAATATTTTGCCAACTAAAAGCATTGGGTTTTATCTCTACTTTGGAAACATCGTAACTATTAGATACAGTTGCTGTCGCACCCTGCGCTCCCTTATAACCCGTTTCAAACTTTCCAACCCAAAAACCAGTACTTGGAATACTTAAGAAAGATGGATGGGTCATATAATCTCCCACTTTACAATGGCCACTTTCGCCACTTTTCATTGGTGTTGTACACTCTTTTATCTTGTCATCAGAAGTATTATAGTCACCAAATAAAATATCTATTGTATGAACTTTAGTTGTATTAACGTTCGTTAAACTATCATAATTACCAAGGTCCCATAGTTTATAACGATATTTAGGTATCCAAACAAAATAAGACTCTATCACATCTTCTGGGATAACTTCGTTGTCTTGATAATTTTTTTTACCTGTAAAATCAGCAAAACGTAAAAGCCCTTCACGGTTAGTTACTTTTATATCATCACTCATGTTATTTTTTATTTCTTCATCCGTTAATGTACGATTATAAATGACAGCCTGATAAATATTAGCTTTGGCAAAATGCACATTATCCTTAGAACTTATCTCAGGATTTGTACCTAAGGCAAAAGAAACAGGAGATATTTTTGAAGCAAAATTTCCTGAAAGAGTTTGAACCAAAACGCCATTAACATATGCTTTTATAGAATTTTGATTTGCCGTCAAACTCAAAGTATAGGTATTGGAAGTAATGTCATTTAATACACCTGAAGATAATGTTTTATAAGTTGAAGAATTCGCGTCATAAAACTCGTACTGAAATTCATTATTAAAAGAAAAAATTCCCCCGCCAGCATCTTCCCAATTTCCCAATAAACATTGAGATATGTTTGAAACAACCTGATTTAATTTTACTTTTACCGAAATGGTTAACTGATTTACAAAGTCATAATTTTCAAGTCCTAAATCAATATAATCATCTACTCCATCAAAAGAAACATAACTATCACTTTTTGTAGCTCCAATGACTTTTCCTTCGGCATTTAAAGCATCATAACTATTTTGCAAAATGACTGCATTGGCCCACTTCTTATTCTCATAGCTATACCATGGCGTCGTAAGATTTGCCTTTCTAACCGTACCATTATCTTCTAAGGTAATAGGAATAAGATCTTCTTTTAAAACAGGATCTGTCCCATTTAAGATGCCTTCTTGATATGTTTTAGTAAAATATAAATTACAACTTACACGTTCGTTATTGTTATCTTGGACTTTGACATTAGGACTCCAAGAAATACTATCCCATTCAACAATGGCATTATTTGTACAATTTGATTTATCTCTATCAAAGTAGTAGCCACTGTCCTTAGATGGTATTTCTTGGACTTTAGAATCTTCTAAAAAGAAAGATAATTCACTTTCTTGTCGTTCATTAAAAAAAAGTTTATTTTCTTTAAATTTTAAGATACCCCCCCCCCAAGAAAATAATACTTACAAGGGTGATGAGGGATAAAGCAATTTTATTCTTCTTCATTTTTTTCACTGATGAAAAACAAAGCATTTTCATCAGCATCCTCCATTTCTATTTTTATTAATTATATTTTAACATAATCCTTTATTATTTCTTAATAAAATCGCCATTATTTGACATTTTTTTGGACTTTTATATTATATAGTACTTATCGAAACTTCCTTTAAAGAGGTTTCGGCAAAATCGAGAAATCTATTTTTGCCT
>CAKOOQ010000047.1 GCA_934098555.1 uncultured Bacilli bacterium | reverse complement strand
ACGGTTTCAGGTTCTCTTTCACTCCCCTCCCGGGGTGCTTTTCACCTTTCCCTCACGGTACTATACTCTATCGGTCACTAGGTCGTATTTAGCCTTAGGAGATGGGTCTCCCACATTCACACCGGATTTCTCGTGTCCTGTGCTACTCTGGAACACCACGGTCGTCATTAATGTTTCGCCTACGAGGCTGTTACTCTATATTGCCGAGCTTTCCAACTCTGTTCAACTACATTAATATACTAACACTGTGTGGGTCCTAACCCCATTTATAAAAATTATAATGGTTTGGGCTCTTACCCGTTCGCTCGCCACTACTTAGGTAATCGTTGTTTTACTTTCTTTTCCTTCAGGTACTTAGATGGTTCAGTTCCCTGAGTTCCCTTCTCATACACTATTTATTCATGTATGGATACTAGCGGATTAACGCTAGTGTGTTTCCACATTCAGAAATCTTCGGATCACGGTTTATTTGCAACTCCCCGAAGCTTATCGCAGCTTATCACGTCTTTCATCGGCGCCTAGTGCCAAGGCATCCACCGTACGCCCTTCATAGCTTGATCTATACGTCGTACTTGAATACATAATTTACTATTAATAGTAAACGTGCCTTCGCAAATTTCTAAGAATTTTTAATCATTAAGATTTTCTTGTTAATTTTGACTCAGCGTAATTATAATTATTATTATCACTTTAAAACGGTTTTTGTTTTTGGATAAATTGTAATTTGCGTATTACACCAAATAAAAATAAAATATTTGATTAACTCTGATTCTCACAATATTTAAATATTGTTATATCAATAATATGCAGTTGTCAATGTGCGATCTGAACCAGCCTTTTAGAAAATAAAAAAGGATAAGTTACTCACCTATCATTATTATTAATGATCTATATAAAACGTGAGTTTACTTATCCAGAGGTATATTCTAATACATGGTTGCCATGAACGGCTTATTCAGTTTTTCGTTCCATCTGCGTGGAACTCTTTTATTCTACCAAATAGCAAATCTTTTGTCAACACTTTTTTAAAAGTTTTTTTAAATTTTTTTTGGTAGTGCATTTTTCGGAATTTTTCCTCAAATGCTTACATAGAATACAACTTTTTTTTCGGGTTGTCAATAGAATTTATAAAATTTATTTGATTATTTTTTTATAAAATGTTAAACTCATATATATTGATATATTAGGAGAATAATATAATGGAATTAAACAGCCAAAACACAACTGTGCAAGACGACGATATTATTTTTGACGATGATGGCATTTCTGCAGAAGCCGACAATGCTGGTCTTCTTTTGATTGCCACAGCTTGCGATGTTTTTTCGAGAAACTTTAAATCTAAAGATATTCCCTTTTCATTTGTAGATTTCTTTATTGATGAAATAAGCAATTATAGTGATTCGTTTAATGATTATATAAATGCGTTTATTAACTTTTATAAGAGAAACCAAAAACTTGACTTGTATATTAATATGTATGCTATTTCTGGTTTTAGTATTGTTAAGGGCATTGTTACAAAAAATGGATATAAGTATTTGCAACTCGAAAAGAATGCTCATTTCTACTTAGACCTTATTATTAAAAATCCTAGAACAAAAATTGAACTTGAATCTGCCAAGCAAATTAAGCAAGCTTACGAAGATTATAAAAAGTGTGACGAGATAAAAACAATTAGTGAGCTTTATGATAATTACCTTATTCAGAAATTTGTAGAAAACTTTAATAACATTCAAAAAACAGACAAAAAGATTCAATTAAAAACTAAACAAGAAGATTCAACTATCCCACCTGAAAGCCTTGACCAAACATTTATTGGTAAGAAAAATGAACTTCCTTCTCAAAAGGGTCGCGTTGTTCAAGTTAATATTCCAAAATTTAACTTACCACTTGCCTATCCTATTGATTTGAACAATAGCCGAATACTTAGCGAGTACCACGTTAAAACTCCTGTTCGTGCTGATAATATGATTAAGTTCTTATCAAAACATAGAATTTCAGCTGTTGGCTTTACCGTTGGATTTGTTCAAAAACGTAAAAAACTTGCTAAAAAGAAAAAATTTGACAAATTTGACTTTGATTTTTAATAAATACCTTTTCAAAATTCAATTTGTATGTTATAATAAAACTACAAACAAAGATAAACTTTACAAAGGAGGAATGAGGATATGTTTAAACTTATTGGAAAGATTCTTGGAATTATAATACTTACCCTTTGTGTACTCTTCACACTTTACTTTTTCTTCGGAAACAACGGATATGGTGTTGAAGCAATGAAAGATCTGTTCTCTGATGGCGTTTGGAACGGAATTAAAGATTTCTTTGTTGGAATCTGGGATGGCTTTAAACACGTTGTCGGCTTAAAGTAAAACGAACAAAACAAAAGAGTGGCTTACGCCACTTTTTTTATTGCAAATTTTCATTTACTCTGCACCTTAATATAATTGAAAACAGTTTTTATATTTATCAGGAGTTTACTAATCGTAAATGACTGTTTGGAAATTTTTTACTTTCTGAACTAGAATGCAAAATTTGAGCATTAAAAAAAATCGAGATAACTCTCGATTTCTTTTTTAATATAACTTTTACAATGTGATAATTGAAATAATAGTTCCTGTTTTCGGTTATTTATACTTTGGTATGTTTACTGTATATCAAAGTCGTCACATAAGTGACAGTTTAAAAATTTCGTCAAGATATTACTATCTTGCGTCGACAAGATGTAGTGTAAACACTACTCCTTTAAAGGAGGTGATCCAGCCGCACGTTCTCGTACGGCTACCTTGTTACGACTTCACCCCAGTCAT
>CAKOOQ010000046.1 GCA_934098555.1 uncultured Bacilli bacterium | reverse complement strand
AAGTATTCTATTGATTATTGCCTGCGTAAAAGACATATTATGGCCTCCTTTGTCTATATGTAATTATATCAAAAAAAAAATAAAAAAATCTCTTGATTTCAATAAATTTTTCTGAAAACAAAAAAAATATTTAAAGTATTGATATAAAATTTACTGAAATCGGTAAAAAGTTTACTGAAATCGGTTGACATTTTTGGTAAAAAAAGTATAATATTTCTTGTATAGGATCTTATGCTTTTCGCTTTTAAACAACTATTTAAAGATCAAATTTTTGATACAAAATGTGGTGATAGTTATGAATCAAAACGAAATTGTTTCAAGTAATAATAAATATAATGAGAATAAAATCAGTTCGTATTTTTATAATAAAACAGTACATGAAAAAAGTAAAGAAAAAATTGATAACTTACATAAGTATAAACCAAGTAAAAAAGTGTCAGTGTTACTTGGCGATTATTATGAGCAAATGGCAATTATATCAAATTACATCTTAGAAAGTCTTGGCTGCAAAACAACTATTGTTCCTAGTTGTGAAGCATTAATTCAAGAGTTTATGGATAATCCAGATAAATATAATGTAATTATCACAAATAATACTTATTCAAATAATGGTAGTGGAGAAGAAGTTTTAAAAGCAGTAAAAAAAATAAAAAAAGATATAAAGGTAATTGTATTAACGGTTGAAAGAAACGAAACCAAATATTTTATAAATGTAATTGGTTTTGATGGTTATTTAGAAAAACCATTAGATCAAAGAAAAGCAATTTCCGTACTTACAGCATTGATTCCAAGATTAAAGTTTAAAAAAGTCGAACCAATGTATTACATATATAATAATAAAAATAGATTTTAAAAGTTATAATATATATTGAAAGACAAATAGTAATTTGTAAAGGAGAGTTATGAAAAGAAAAGTATCAGTAATTATAGGTATAATTCTATTGATTATTGTCATTGGATTAGCATTAAATGTTGAAATAAAGAAAAAATTCATAAAAAGTGATACTATTGTTGAAATAGAAAATAGAGGATATAATTCAAGTGATATAAAAAATATTAAAATAGATCATTCATATATAAATAAAATTTTAAGTTATAATGAGTGGAGAATTTCCGTTGAATTTGAGAAAAAACCAAATATGTATTTTTGGTTTACCTATAAAAATAAAAAAATAATCTTTGAAGATGTTAGTGCTGAACCGATGTTAGATAAAGAAGAAACCATCAAATATAGTGAAAAATTTAAACAAGGTAATTTATTAAAAGATTGAATAACAAATTATAATTTTTTTGTTAAATAAAAATGAATTTGTTATAGAAGGATGGTAGCAAGAATGAAAAAATCAGAAATGATAGAAGCTTTAGCTACTAAAACAGGTTTAACAAAAACCGAATGTAAAAAAGTATTTAACACTACTTTTGAAATTATTAAAGATGAATTAGCTAAAGGAGAAAAAGTTTCGGTTGCAGGATTTGGGACATTTAAAATTACTGCAAGAGCTGCTAGAGATGGTAGAAATCCATTAACTGGTGAAAAAAGAAAAATTAAAGCTTCAAAATCAGTAAACTTTAAACTTAGCACAGCCATAAAAGACAAAATAAATTAAATGTTTTTAAACAAGTCAAAAATGGCTTGTTTTTTTGTAAAGTGAGAGAAAAAATTAAAAAAATCTACCGAAAACGGAAAAAATGTGGTATCATATATATAACAAGAGGATATATTGCAAAAAAAGAAAGGAGAAAATATGTGAAGTTAATTTATAGAATGCTACCAATTTTTATAATAATAGTATTCGTATTTTTGGTATTCTTTGTTGAGGAATGTATAAGGTTAGAACTTAATTTGTATGATAAGCCACTTGTTAAATTAAAAGTTGAAGAAATAAAGAGCAATAACAAAAATATATATATTGAAGAAATACACAGTTTAGGTTTTACTGTTAGATATGAATATGATCTTAACCAAATGTCAGATGATCTAGTCCAATACACAATTTCTAAAAAGATTTTTAAAACAATGTTTAAGAGAAATGTTTGGCAGTGGTCTAAAGATACGAAAGAGGAAGAAATCAAAAAAATAATTACTGAAAACAACTACACTATTGTAGATGTTAGAACTAAAGAAGAATTTGATTCGGGTCATTTGGTTGATGCAATAAATATTCCAGAAGAAGAACTAGAAAAAAATCTTAATAAACTTGACAAAAACAAATATATTTTTGTTTATTGTAGAAGTGGAAGAAGAAGCCACAATGCAATGATTAAATTAAATAAAAATGGTTTTAAAAATGTTATTGATTTAGGTGGATATGAAAAAATAACAGTTTTTAAAAAAAATAACTAAATTGGAGGAAAAAAATGAAAACTTTAAAAAAAGAAATAATTAAACTTATTGTTATAATAGCACTTGCAGGTATAATGTGTGGGGTAGTATATGTACTATCAAGTAATAAAAAACTTAACCTTCCTAAAATGGGAGAAATTAAAGAAGTTTTAATAAAGGAAGATAATAGAGTTGTTACTATTAGTGATAAAAAAGAAATAGAAAAAATATACAAAATAATAGAAAATAAAAAGTCTATGAAAAAAAGTGTAACAGATACACCAAAAGATGTTAAAAAACTTATAAAAATTTCTTTCATTATAGGTGATGATGAAAAAAATATAATGAATATTTATATGAAAGATGACATGTATTATCTTGAACAACCATACAATGGAATATTCAAATTAAGTAAAAAAGAATATGAAGATATAATGATGTATTTATCTAAAGTCTATACTATTGGTGAAATGTCAAAATATAATGTTACAAACAATAAAATAATGATGGAAATAAAAAATAACGAAATGAAGTCAGAAGACATGATGAATAACAAAATTAAATTGATTATCAAAAATATGACTAAGAAATCCTATGAGTATGAAGAAGATTTTTATGTAGAAATGGAAAAAGATGGTAAGTGGTATGAAGTAAAATGGACAGAGGAACCATCATTTAACTTAATTCTTCATGTGATTAAGGGTGAGGAAACAATTACAACTGAAATAGATGGAATGTTTAGAAAATCTTTGACAAAAGGAAAATACAGAATTGTTAAATCATTTACTGAGGAAAATGCAAGTGAAGATACTGAAATAGTATATTCAGCAGTAGA
>CAKOOQ010000045.1 GCA_934098555.1 uncultured Bacilli bacterium | reverse complement strand
ATATCTAATCCATCTACCCTTAATAGTAGTGTGTATAATTATGAAACTAAAAAATATACAAAAATATATGATTATGACAAACTAAAATCATTAGATAAATATGATATATATTTATCAGGAGCATCTTCTATTATAGATATTGTTAATCCTACTTCAAATAGTAATAAAGAATTAATTGTTTTTCGTGATTCTTATGGCAGTAGTTTAGTTCCTTTATTAATAGATGGTTATAGGAAGATTACTGTTATTGATATTAGATATGTTTCTTCAAGGATTCTTAATAATTATATAAAATTTGATAATCAAGATGTTCTTTTTATGTATAGTATATTAACTATAAATAATAGTTTTTCTATGAGATAAGGAATCTGGTTAATTAGATTTCTTTTTTCTCTTTTTAAAAGAAAAATGCAATTTCATAAGAAAGTTCCCGTAAATAAAGAACATTTTACGCAAATTTTTAGACTAAATGCAGGTTTATAAAAAAATATTTAATTTATTATACTTATTTCATGATAAAAACACGGAGTTATTTCCTTTTTTTCAGACTCATTGCAGTTTATATTATTTCTTTGCCTTAAATTATAATTAACAAACAAACATAAAACTTTATTTGGATAAATATTATAAGTTTATTATAGTGTCAATGGTTAAAATAGTTTGTTAAATAAATCTTCATCAAATACATTTATAAATGCTTGTTTAGATGTATATGAATCTAATGACTTTAGTGGTCTATTTAAAAGTGTTTGATTAACATTTTTTAAATTTTGTTTTTTATAAGTCTCTATGGTTTAACTTTAGGAAAAAAATAATCTTAATTGTTATAGCAATAGTCATAATTATTTCTAGTACTGCGATATGTGATGGTATTCCAAGTAATGTTTTAGCTAGTTATTTTGTGGGTAACGGACAATCTTCTACGGATGTGACTTCCTTTAAAACTTTTATTTTAGATTTAAGTTCCGTAAAAAATAGTACTTATTATGTTGGCGTTCATAATTGTGATTCTGATTTTTATATTCAAAAAATTTGGTTAACCAATAACGCTTAATTTCAAAAAAAGAGGGTATAATAAAAAAAGAAAAGAGCTGTTAAAATGAATTATTTTTTTTGGTTTTTGCCTTTAACCTTAATTGTAGGGTTATTTTGTTGGTACTTTGGCCATATCTTTTTTCGATTACTTCCTAAAAAGATTCAGAATCATCCTTTTTGGTATTGGTTAACTCTTATGATAAGTGTAGGTGTGAGTGTTTATTTAAGAACACCCGTTTTGGGCTTTTTACTTTATTTTACCTTATTTCATTTTATCTATGATGGGTTAAGAATACTTACTTATCCCTTTAAAAAAGTAAATAACTTTTTAAGGAAAATAAATATAAAAGAGCTTCCTTTAATTATTTTTGCTTTCGTTTTTACTTTATATGGCCTATTTAATGCCATGCATCCTGAAAAAAAAGAGTATACCATATCTTTAAATAAAGAAGTGAAAAAAGAAATTAAAATAGCTTTTTTAAGCGATTTACATTTAGGAACCCCTTATTTAGATTCGGATTTTAAAAATTTAATAACCACCATAAATAACGATAATTATGACGTTTTTGTTTTAGGTGGGGATATTTTTGATGAATGGACAACTGACTCTCAAAAAGAAAAATTTTTTGAAGTTTTAAAGCAAATAAAAACTCAAAATGGTCTTTATTACATAGAAGGAAACCACGATGTTTTAAACGAAGAAGTTACGCAAAAATATCGCAAAAGTGGTGTTCGAGTTTTACAAGATGAAGTCGTCCTAATAGAAAATCGTTACTATCTTATTGGGAGAAAAGATAGAATGACAGGCAAAGTTCAGAACCTTAAAAATCTACTTGAAAATGTTGATAGCACGTTACCCCTTATTGTTTTGGAACATCAACCATCTAATGTTTCTGAATTAGAAGAAAATAAAATTGATTTAAGCATTTCAGGACATACTCATGGTGGCCAAATTTGGCCAGCTAATTACTTTGTTATGTATGGTTATTATGATAATGGTTATAGCAAATCCATTGTCTCTTCAGGATATGGGGAATGGGGGATGCCCATTAAAACCGCTTATCATAGTGAGCTTGTTTCTATTACCCTTAAAGAATAAGAATATCCGTCTTAAAGATATTCTTTTAATTTTTCGGTATTTTTAAAATTAAGTTTGGCCACTTCTCCTAGTTTTGCCACTCCATAGTTTTTTACAATTTCGCTCGCTTGTTTATCTACGTCTGTACTAGCTCCTTTTAATAAAGGAAGGTGAAGACTATCACTTATTTCATCCATCTTCTTTAAAAAGACGTAACGGCTAATACAACTGGCCGCCGCCACAGAAGCACAAATACTTTCTGCTTTCGTTACAAAGGTAATATCCGTGACTTTTTCTTTAGCTTCATAAATATGTTCAAAATACTTACGAGGATAAACAAATTGATCGACGACGATTTTATCGTACTCGGGTTGTCTTTTTTTCATTTCAACTAAAACCTTGTTATGCAAAATAGCCTTTATTTTATTCATATTATAGCCTTTTTTTTGATACACATTATAAGAGGCATTATCTAAAATAAAAGTACAATGTTTTACTTCTTTTATAAGTGTTGGCCCAATTTGTAAAATTTTCTCATCCGTTAATTTTTTAGAATCTTTAACGCCTAACTCTTCCATTCTTGAAACCATTTCTTTAGGAACGTAGGCTCCTGTTACAACAATCGGACCAAAATAATCACCCGTTCCAACTTCATCTGACCCAATTGTACTTAACGAGTAGAAGTTTTTTTTGGTTTCTTGTTCTTCTTTTTTTCTTTCCTTAGTATCTTTTACTTCAATAGTATTACCAGTTAGCTTCTTTTCTATTTCTTTCCACATGTTAGCATCAATATCAGCACTGACACCTTGAAACATAGCTTTACCAGATTCATATAAGGTGATAATTGTGCCACCTTCTTCTGCTTGAAAAATAGCATAGGGTGGTGTTTTATCCCTTCTTTTATCTTCATAATATTTGGTCATTTTTTTCTTTAATGTCTCACTGACCTTAAAAACAATTGTCATTTTTCTCACCGCTTTAAGTTTAACATAAATACTTGCTTATGAAAATAAAATATTTTATAATAAAAAAAGATAAGGAGAATCGTATATGACAAGTGTGGTAGATAGCATTATTATTTTATTTTTAGCCATGGGAGCTGTAGTTGGCTTTAAAAGAGGCGTTATTAAAAGTGCGGCCATGTTTATTGGGGCTATTGTCGTTTTAATATTATCTTTTTGGCTTAAAAATCCCGTCTCTAAAATTTTATACTCTGTTTGTCCTTTCTTTAATTTCTCAGGAGATTTTGAAGGCCTTACCGTTTTAAACATTATTATTTATGAAGCCTTAGCTTTTATTTTAGTTTATATTGTCTTAATGAGCATTTTACAAATTATTATTAAAATAACGGGCGGCATTGAAAAGATTTTAAATTTTACCATTATTTTAGGTATTCCTTCTAAACTATTAGGTGCTTTATTTGGTTTTTTAGAAAACTATTTATTTATCTTTATTGCCTTATTCTTGCTTTCAATGATACCAACAACAAACGAATTTATTTTGGAAAGTAGGTTAGGCGGCCCTATTTTAGAATCTAGTCCAGGACTTTCTAATTTAACCGAAGAATCCATCACGGCCATTAAAGAAATTGTAAGTATTAAAGACCAAAATGTTCATAATAAAAAAGAATACAATCAAAAATGTTTAGATATCTTACTTAAATATGATATTGTTAAACAAGATGCTGTTGATGAACTAATTAAAAAAGGCAAAATAGACCTTTAAAACACAAGAAAGAAGATAAGTAAAAAAATAGCTTCTTTTTTATGAAAATTTTCTTCAATTGATATTAAAAATGTGTTAAAATATTTCTATGGATAGAAAAGAGTTTAAAACATACTAAAGAGAAAAGGAGTTGTTCTACACATGGAGAAAAAGAAAAGAAATATTTTGATTACAATTGTTTTATTAATAGGTATCGTCGCTATTATAGGCGTATCCTATGCCTTATGGGTCTTAAACTTAACTCAAACAGG
>CAKOOQ010000044.1 GCA_934098555.1 uncultured Bacilli bacterium | reverse complement strand
ATACTATCAATTGTTTTTTTACTTAAACCAGATATATATTTTAAGATACTAGCACTGGCTGTATTTAAGTTAACCCCGATTTCATTTACGATTTTACCAACAGTGAAAGATAAAGCTTCGTTAAGTTCTTTTTGATTAACATCATGTTGATATTCACCTACACCGATGCTTTTGGGGTCTATTTTAACAAGTTCGGAAAGAGGGTCTTGAATTCTTCTTCCTATTGAAATAGCACTTCTTTTTTCAACGGTTAAATCCGGAAACTCACTAATGGCTAAAGGACTTGCTGAATAAACACTTGCCCCTGCTTCACTGACTAAGTTATATAAAACAGGTGTATTTTTAATCGTACTCGCGACAAAGGCTTCACTTTCTCTAGAAGCCGTGCCATTACCAATAGCAATAATTTGAACTTTATATTTATCTATTAAATTTTTTAATATTTGGGCACTTTTTTCTTTCTCATTTTTAGGTTCATGAGGATAAATTGTCGCAATTTCTAAAACATTACCATATGGATTTAAAACGGCTAATTTACAACCGGTACGAAAAGCTGGGTCAAAACCTAAAACGGTTTTATCTTTAATAGGTTTTGTCATTAAAAGATGCTCTAAATTATCTTGGAAAGTTAAGATAGCTTTACTTTCTGCTTTCTCCGTTAATTCTGTTCGTATTTCTCTTTCAACACTAGGTAAAATAAGCCGTTTTAAAGAATCTTTAATGGCCTCTTTTACTTCATCTACCACAAAAGAATCTTTATTTTTGATTATTTTTTCCTCTAGTAAACCTTGAATTTTATCTTTATCAAAAGATAAACCAACATTTAAAATACCTTCTTTTTCACCCCGATTCATAGCTAAAACACGGTAGTGCTTAGCATAACGAATAGGTTCTGTAAAATCATAATACATCTTATAAACAAGACGTTCATCACTTACATTTTTCTTTAACTTACTTTCCATACTACCATGAAAAAATATTTCATTTTTAATAAGTTTACGATAGTAAGCATTATCACTTATCCACTCACTTATAATATATTTAGCCCCTGTTAAAGAAACCTCTAAATCATACGGAAACTCTTTAGCTAAATCATTTAAACTACCTTTCGTTGGAAAAGCCATAATCTTTTTAGCTAAAGGCTCTAAACCCATTTTAATAGCTTCACTAGCCTTTGTCTTTTTCTTTTCTTTAAAAGGTCGATACAAATCTTCAACATCCGTAAGTTTTTCACAAGCCATAATTTGCTTTTTTAACTCATCGGTCATCATATCTTTTTCTGTAATAAGTCTTATCACATCTTCTTTTCTTTTTAAAAGATTTTGTAAATAAGTATATTCTTTTTCAATTTGTCTTATTTGTTCCTCATCTAAAGAACCCGTTGCTTCTTTTCTATAACGGGCAATAAAAGGAATCGTTGCCCCTTCTTCTAATAGTTTTAAAACCGCCTCAATTTGACTTTCTTTAATATTCATATTCTTAGCTAAAATGCTTATATTATTCATCTTTATCCTCTTTCTTATGCTTTTTAATTGTACCATATTTTCTTTCTAAAGTATTCTTTTTAAACCCTAAATAATCAAAACAACACTCTAAATAAAAATCGAGAAGTTTACGGTACTTAGGTTTTCTTATTTTCATTTCTTTGACATAATCTTTCTCATCTTCTATAAGAAACCTCTTATCTTCTTCACTTAAAATAGTCTGTTCTTTCTCTTCAAAAGGGTTTAAAATATCAAAATCAGATAAAATCATTTTTTCCATCATAAAATTATCGGTAAAAGCATAATATAAAGAAAAGATTCTATATTCACTTTGCAATAATTTGTTAAAGAAATGATGTCTAATATTGTAAGAAAAAAGAGAGGCTTGTTCTTCGTAATCACTCCTGTTTAAGACTTCATAGCTTTTTAATAGTTGAATTAAACCTTCTTTTTTTATCTTACCTAAAAAGTACTTAGAAAGACCTTCGACAATTTTTTCAATATCACTTATACTCATCTTTGGCATTTCTATTTCATCTAAATATACCATATTATACTCACGCCAATTAGAAATTCTCTCATATAAAAGAGCTTCCTCTAAATGATTATTTTCGAAAAAAAGATAAGGTGGCAAAGAATCCTCTTCATACATGTAATAACAGCTTTCCACATAATATAAAAAATTATCATAATCTTTTATAGAATTTACTATTTTACGTTCTTGTTCGATTAAAGGTAACATTTCTTCATAAAGTTTATCCCGAAAAGAAGGACTTTCCTTTTTATCTTTGCATGCCATAAGTCTTTTATAAATCTCTAAAATTCTTCTTCCTATTAATTTTAATTCATTAAACTTTAACTCATACTCTAGAGCGTTCTTAAAAGAAACATATACTCTAGAAGGAGAATGACTCGCCCTTACTGTTATATTATTACTCTTTCTTGTTTCATCAACATATTCTTTTAACTCTTCTTTTAAAAGCAAAAACATCTCTTTTTCTTCACTGTTTAAAAGGCTATTAACATCCTCTAAAAGACTCTTACGGTCCTCTTCAGGTATTTTCTTTATTAAAGATCTAAGAAGACTGTTTAAAGCATCATTTTTTGTCTGACAATAAGCTTTCACACTTTCTATAAAAGAATCTGTTAAAGAATTAAGAAGGTAATAAGGAATAGCACCTTGATAATCCTTTACGGTTCCATTTAAACTGTCTAATAAATATCTATCATCAAAACTTATTTTCATTTGCTCTTTTAAATAGCCATAAAATAAGGAAGTCTCATAATCTTCTCGCATACTAGCACTTTTTTCATAAAAATTAAAATAAGGATTATTTAAAAAATAAAGCATTTCCTTTTTAGAAAAACAAGTAAAAGATTGATTTTTATAAAAAGAATACTTTTCATAAACCTTTAAATATAAACTTAAAATAGGTATTTCCAAAAAATGATGCGTAATAACCTCTAACAAATAAAATCTATCCATAGAAAGATTAAACTCTCTTTTAAAATAATCCTCTAGCCTTAAACAATCCGTATAAGATAAACCGTCTAAATTATCTTCTAAACTTTGTTTTTCTTCTTGCAACAATTCTTTACAAGCTAAGGACTTACTTTTAGCATACGCCTTCGTTAACTTATAGATTGTTTCACTTTGTTTTAACATATCCCTTATAATCAACATTTAACATCACCTAAAACATTATTTGTTATTATACAATAGGAAAGAAAAAAAACAAATTCTTTATACATAAAAAAAACAACAAATCATACCCTTTATTGTTCCAAGTGTTAAAGTCAATATAAAAATATAGTTTTTCCTACACAATTATTTTCACTAAAAACTACATTTTTATAGTACCATTAACATTCTTTTTATAAGCAAATTCAAAATAAAAATCCAGCATACTTAAATTTGTAACAATTTCCTTTTGTAAACTTTCTTTATCTTTTTGCATATTTGCATACGTTATTTGTTTTAATACTTCATAACTTGTTTTATAAATACTATCTTTTAAAACTTTTTCTCCTTTTGGAAAATAAACCAATATTTCATCTAAAGTAAAAATAAAGTTTTTTACTTCCACAATAAGTCTTAAATCATTATTCATCAAAAACAACTTTTCAAATTCTTTTAACAATTTATCTAATTTCACTTCATCAAAAGTACTCATTTTATTTACTCTTTCAGTTAATAAAATTTTATTTTGAGCCTTTATTAAGTACTTTTCATAATTATCATTTTTACCATTATTTCTAATTAGTTTTTCATCTGTTTGAAGACTATAATTTATCTTTTTTTCTTCTAACATATTTAAAACCTTTGTCAAGGCATTATTAGGAAAAGAAACACGATTATCTTTAATTTTATAACCAAATAAAAAATGAAGAATGATAGCATCTTCATTAAAAACATCATAAAACAAACCGTTTTTTCTTATTTTTAACTCAACAACATTAATCCTTTTTTCACGTATACAGTGATAGAAGCCACGCATGGCTTTCCATCTATATATCCCTTTGAAACAATAATTGTTTCTGGATAAGTAATGTCCTTTAGACTCACATAATATGACCATGATCATATATCCTCATTTTTAAAGGGCTACCAAAAGGACGAACCGCATTCTGATTGTTCGCATTGTTGTTGTTGACATTGCCGTTGTTGTTGACATTGAACACATTGTTAGCATTCGAAGAGTTCGCGTTCGGAGAAATTTATCGATACTTACCCAATATATTACAAAAAGAAGCTAGATAAAAATACTTAAAATAATTATTTTTAACATCATCATATTTAGATACAATATCTAAATTATCTATAACAATATAGTTAATATGCTTCTTTTGTAACCAACTTAATTGATATTTACTAGAACAGAAGTTCATCATAATATCTTTATCAATACCCTCGTATTTATACCCTGAGTTCGTTTCAAACACAATCAAATACTCTGGGTACATTCTCTTAATAAACTTATATCTATTAATACGACTCATTTACTATCACCAAGAGACGATGTAGAATGTGGTGTGTAAATTCTTAAATGAATTGCATGCCATATTTTTTTATGGCTTAAGGGGGAAAGAATATGCAAAACTTAAAATTAATTGATTACACAAAGAAAAGACCTGATGATATGTATGTAATGATGTATACCATCAAAAATGATTTAAATATTAAAAAAGGAGATATTATCGAAAATATTAACATTTATACTCTTGTTGGTATTAATAAAAAAGGAATCCGTCAATTAGTAGGTATTTATCAAGATAGGCCATTAAACAA
>CAKOOQ010000043.1 GCA_934098555.1 uncultured Bacilli bacterium | reverse complement strand
TTTTTTTGTGTCAAGCCAATGTCATGTCCCTTTTCATTTTATAGTTATCTTGATATACTGAAATGGTGAAAGGTAGGAATGAAATGAAACAAGAATGGATAGGATTTAAAGATGGAGTTTGGACGGATGAAATTAATGTTTCGGACTTTATTTTAAAGAATTATAAAGAATATGATGGAGATGAACTGTTTTTAGCTAATTCAACGTCAAAAACAAAAAGCGTTTGGAAAACATGTGAAGATTTATTAAAAGAAGAGTTAGAAAAACATGTTTTAGATATAGATACGAAGCATATGTCAGGCATTAATGCCTTTGCACCAGGATATATAAGTCAAGAAGATGATGTTATTGTTGGTCTTCAAACAGATAAGCCTTTAAAAAGAATTGTGAATCCTTATGGGGGCATAAGAATGGTTTATCAAGAACTAGAAGCGTACGGTTATAAACTGGATGATACGGTTGATAAATATTTTAAAGAATTTCGTAAAACACATAATGATGGTGTTTTTGATGCATATCCAGAGAGTGTTAAAAAAGCTCGTCATGCCGGTTTATTAACAGGACTTCCTGATGCTTATGGAAGAGGAAGAATCATTGGGGATTATAGGCGTGTTGCCTTATATGGTATTGATTATTTAATGAGTGAAAAGAAAAAAGATTGGTTTAATCTAACCGGAGCCATGACAGATGATTTAATAAGACTTCGTGAAGAAGTTTCTATGCAGTATAAAGCTTTAGATGAAATTAAAGCGATGGCGGCAACATATGGTTTTGATATTTCTAAACCAGCAAGTAATGCGAAAGAAGCTGTTCAATGGACGTATTTTGCTTATCTTGCAGCAGTGAAAGAAAATAATGGTGCCGCAATGAGTCTTGGCCGTGTGGATGCATTCTTTGATATTTATTTTGAAAGAGATTTACAAAATGGCCTTTTAACGGAGGAGGATGTTCAAGAAATCATTGATCAATTTGTTATTAAATTACGTTTAGTAAGACATTTAAGAACTCCTGATTATGATGAACTTTTTTCAGGAGATCCTACTTGGGTAACAGCTTCTATTGGGGGGATGACAGAAAGTGGATGCTCTTTGGTAACCAAGACTTCTTTAAGACTTTTACATACACTTAAAAATTTGGATACATCGCCTGAACCTAACATGACGGTATTATGGAGTGAAAAATTACCTGAAAATTTTAAAACTTATTGTGCTAAGATGTCTATTTTAACCGATGCGATTCAATATGAAAATGATGATATTATGAGACCTTTATATGGCTCTGATTACGCGATAGCTTGCTGTGTTTCGGCTATGCGTGAAGGCAAAGACATGCAGTTTTTTGGAGCCCGTTGTAATCTGGCTAAAGCCCTTCTTTATTCTTTAAATGGCGGTATTGATGAAATGAAAAAGGAAAAAATCTTGGAAGATATTCCTAAAAATACCGATATTATTTTAGATTTTAAAACTGTGAAAGAAAATTATTTTAAAGTATTAAAAGAAGTAGCCGGTATCTATAGTGATGCTATGAATGTGATCCATTATATGCATGATAAATATGCTTATGAAAAGGGCCAAATGGCTTTACATGATACGCATGTAAGACGGCTTATGGCTTATGGTGTGGCTGGCCTTTCGGTTGTGGCTGATTCTTTATCTGCGATTAAATATGCCGAGGTAAAACCGATTCGTGATGAAGATGGTATTACAGTCTCTTTTGAAATTACCGGAGATTTTCCTAAGTTTGGTAATGATGATGACCGTGTTGATGATTTAGCCAAAGAAGTTTTAGAAAAATTTTATGAAGAGCTAAAAAGGCATAGGTGCTATCGAGATGCTTATCCAACTCTTTCTGTTTTAACCATTACTTCCAATGTTGTCTATGGTTCTAAAACAGGGGCGACACCTGATGGTAGACAAAAAGGTGTTGCGTTTGCTCCAGGAGCTAATCCTATGCATGGGAGGGATGAAAATGGGGCGATTGCAAGCTTAAATTCTGTGGCCAAACTTCGTTACGAGGGTTGCTGTGAAGATGGTATTTCTAATACCTTTAGTATTGTTCCAAGTAGTCTTGGACATTCTAAAGAAGAACAAGTAAATAATTTAGTTTCTTTACTAGAGGGCTATTTCGCTCAAGGAGCTCATCATTTAAATGTGAATGTTTTAAGTAGAGAAACTTTAATTGATGCTATGAATCATCCTTTAAAATATCCGCTTTTAACCATTCGTGTTTCTGGATATGCGGTGCGTTTCAATCGTCTTACAAGAAAGCAACAAGAGGAAGTTATTTCTAGAACCTTCCATGAGAAATTATGATGACGGGATATGTTAATTCTATAGAGTCTTTTGGCCTTGTCGATGGCCCAGGTATAAGAACAGTTGTTTTTCTAAGTGGCTGTGCCCTACGTTGCCTTTATTGCCATAATCCAGAGATGTGGTTAAAACAAGGTCCAAAAATGACAAGTGAAGAACTCTTTTTGAAAATAAAACGAAATAAACCTTATTTTAAAAGAAATCAAGGAGGTGTTACTTTCTCGGGCGGAGAACCATTATTGCAACCTGAATTTTTAATTGAGGTCATGCAAAAGTTGAAAAAAGAAGGTATTCATATTGCTCTTGATACAAGTGGGGTAGGTCTTTCTTACTATGAAGAAATTCTGCGTCTTGTCGATTTGGTTTTGTTTGATGTGAAATACGCTTCTCAAGAAGGGTATAAGGCTCTTACTGGAAAGGATATTTCCAAGTCTGAAGAATTTATAGAAGCCTTAAATAAAAGTGGTAAGCCTGTTTGGGTTAGACAAGTTATCGTTCCAGGATTAATGGATAATGAAGCTTATTTAAAGGATTTGGCTAGATACTTAAAGAAAATAAAAAATATTCAAAAAATTGAGTTTTTACCTTTTCATCACTTAGGCTTTCTTAAGTATGAGAAGTTACATCTTAAAAATCCTTTACAAGAAAAAGAAGAAATGAATCCTGAAAAATGCCAAAAACTTTATGAAACATTTATGAAAATTTATCAAAAATAAGCCTCCCATGGCTTATTTTTACTCTAGCTTTATAGTATAATGGAACCAGAAAGTTGGTTTTTATGAAAAAAACAGATATTAAGTACATTTTTTTTCCCAAATTAAAAACTATAGAGAATATCGGTGTTTCTTTCATCTTTATTTAGAAGAGGGGGCTATGACCGTCTTTTTAACAAGGAAAAAAGATTATCCGTAAATATTTGTATTCAAAATAGATTTATGCTAGAATAAAACGTGCTTGTTTTAAGGGGGGAGAAAGGATGTTTGACGAAAGTAAACTAGAGTTTATACAGATTCCTTATAACAGGGAAATTATTACAGATTTAGAAGAGTTAAGAGCAGATGCTTTTGGCAAAATTATGGAAGATGTTTATAATTCAACCGATGAGTTTCTTTTAAAAAATTTAACAGGTATTATGACAACGTATGAGAAAAAACCTATTGCTGGTTGTTATGTTTCTTCTCATGCTCCTACTCTTTACGTTCCTTATTTGTTTGTAAAACCAGATTTTCAAAGGAAAAAATATTATATTGGTAAAAAGACATTACTAGAAACACTAAAAAGAAAAAACGATTTTGAAAAATATTATCATGAAGAATTCGATACCGTAGAGATGATAGCAAAAAATAAGCAGTTACAAGAGCTTTATCTTTCTTGGGGCTTTAGTGCACCATATAAAACTCTATTGGTACGAAAAAAGTTATAGATAGGAGGAAATTATGTTTGTTGATGTTGTAAAAATGAAATTAATGGCCGGCAAAGGCGGCGATGGTTGTACTTCTTTTCGAAGAGAAAAATACATACCCATGGGTGGGCCGGATGGAGGCTCTGGCGGCAAAGGCGGCGACATCGTCTTTGTTTGCGATGAAAGTTTAAAAACACTTATCGATTTAAAGTATCATAAAATAGTAAAAGCCACCAAAGGAGAAAATGGTAAAGGAAAAAATAGAAGAGGAAGTAATGCCGAAGATATCGTTATTAAGGTTCCAGTTGGAACGACGATATTTGATGAGGATACTGGCCTTGTTATTGCTGATTTACTTGAAAATGAAGATAAAGTTGTTGTTGCCCATGGTGGAAGAGGAGGACGTGGTAATACGGCCTTTGCTACCCATGAAAAGCCGGCACCCGAATTTTCTGAACTTGGTGAACCAGGTGAAATTCGGTATATTAAATGTGAATTAAAACTTTTAGCTGATGTGGGTTTAGTTGGTATGCCAAGTGTTGGCAAAAGTACGATTTTAAGCGCTGTGACAAGTGCGAATCCTAAAATAGCCAGTTACCACTTTACTACACTAAGTCCTAATTTAGGCGTAGTTACTTTAAAAGACAAATCAACATTTGTTTTAGCTGACCTTCCTGGAATGATTGAAGGGGCTAAAGATGGTGTTGGCCTTGGTCTTGAATTTTTAAGACATGCCACTCGTTGTCAAATTCTTGCTCATGTTATTGATATGGGGAGTGAAGAAGGCAGAGACCCTGTCAGTGATTATGAAATAATCCGCCATGAAATTGTTAGTTATAGTGACGCTTTAGCAACCAAAAAAGAAGTTATTTTGGCTAATAAAAAAGATTTACCTGCTTATGAGGAAAATCTTAAACGTTTTAAAGAAAAATATCCGGATAAGGAAATTTATGAAATAAGTGGTCTTACCAAGGAAGGCTTGGATGATTTAATCATTCATCTAAAAGAACTTGTGGATACCTTACCTAAAAAAAATGTGTACCAAAATGACGATTATGAATCAACGGTTATTTATCGCTTTAAAAACGACAAACCTTATACGATTACCAAAGAAGATGGTATCTGGGTTATTAAAGGCGAAGAAATTAAAAAGCTTTTCCAAATGACCCGTTTTGAAGAAAAAGAAGCCGTTTTACGTTTTGGTCGAAAATTAAAAGGCATGGGTATTGATGCTGAATTAGAACGCCTTGGCGCTAAAAGAGGCGATGAAGTACAAATCATGGATTACATCTTTGAATTTAAGGAATAAACTTTAAAACGGAACCAATATATAATTTAAGACTCGTATTTTTAGGCAATTCTAAAATATGAGTTTTTTTGGGTTCATCACTCACTTTAACGATTTTATTTGGAGGAACATCTCTATAAATATAAATCACTTGATTACTGTCATTTAAACCGAGCACATCAATATTTTCTTTCATAAAAAAGGTATGAATGGCATTACATTTTGGAAATAAAATTCCATAATTTATATCCTTTTGACCCATAAGTCCTAATAGACGGTCCTTAAAATTCGTCGCTTTTTTTATCTCAATTTCTTTATTGTTTAATTTAAGTTTCATTGTATCACCTAATGTATCCTATGAAGAAAACAGGCAAATATTCCAACTTGTTATCTCCTTAAATTTATTATATAATCTTTTTAGATAGAAAGTACAGGGTGA
>CAKOOQ010000042.1 GCA_934098555.1 uncultured Bacilli bacterium | reverse complement strand
ATGAAAAATACTCGTGGTAAAGCTAATCCGGTTTTAACTAAAGAAATCTTACATCGTGAATTAGATAAAAGATAAAATGAAGTGGTACTTAGGTACTGCTTTTTTTTGGTAAAATATTGGTTATTTACTAAAATTAGTTTTGATATGGTATAATGGAAAAGAATAGGAGCGTAAGTTATGTATGATGATGTAAAAAAAGATGTAAAAAAATTGCTTAATATATTAAATCGCGAAAATGCCGATTTTAGGGCTGATTTGGATAAATTAGGATTAGATGTTGTAGTTATGTTTAGAAAACCGCAAGAGGTATTATCCGAGTATCGTGAAAAATTTCATGCAAAATATTTTTCTTTTGTGGATAAGTATGTAAATGATAAAGCCTTTTTGGTAGCTTTGAATGTGGAAGAAAATTTGTGAGAGTTAATTTACACCAAGTTTTTAATTTCTGATGAATTTTATTATGGGGTATTGGATCAATATTATTCGAGTGAAGAAAAACTTCTTAGTGATGGTATCGTTTTTGATGAAAATGATTTACAATATTTTTTTAATAGAGGAGTTTCTTTAAAAACTAT
This sequence comes from uncultured Bacilli bacterium, assembly GCA_934098555.1. GTDB lineage: Bacteria > Bacillota_I > Bacilli_A > RF39 > UBA660 > Ventrenecus. The sequence continues at coordinate 5,557 of CAKOOQ010000042.1, read as the reverse complement.
TGTAGAAAAATATCTACTCTCTTTCCAAGTTCAGGAGACGTTATGTAAAGACTATCCGCAATTTGCTAATCAAATAATAAGTACTAATGAACTTTTAGCACCATCCATTGTAGCTACGGAAATTTCTAAAGGAAATTATCAACCTTTAGAAAAATACTTTGATGCCGATTATTTTTCAGATTATCTTTTAAGTTTATTAAAGGAACTTGGAAATCTTAACCAATTTGATTTTGATAGAGTATTTGATATTATTGTTGATAGGAATAGTAAGGGAGACGAATTTTCAGTTCTAAATGACGATGATTTAGTTAAAAAGTTAATTAGTATTGGTGGCTCCAAAGCTTTAATATTTGCAAATAATCCATCCGCTGAATTAGTTTCCTTAACTGAATTTTCTTACTCTGACTATACCTTATATGATGGTGCTTATAAAAATAGCTCGGCTCTTCTTTTAAAGTTTTTAAAAGAAGGTAAACTTGATGCTTTGAAGTATGCTAAAAGTGGAGCTATTACAGAAGAAGTTATTCAAATAATTAATCAAAATAATATTTCACTAGAAACTCTTAAATTGTATTCTAATCTTGATAATTCACCCTTTTTAATAAAATATTTAGCTGAAAAAGGCGATTACTCTTTAATTGCAAAATTACCAAATTTGTTCACTGATTTAAGTGAATTTAATTATGCTTGTAGAGTATTTAGCAACAATTATGTTGATTTAAGTTCTTATAATGATAGTAGGAGTCGTTTGCTTAATGCCTTATTAAACAATAAATATACATGGCGAATTTCTTCTGTTGACATGTCTTTAGAAGTAGCTAAAAAAATATTAGATATGGGTTTAAGTGTTGATGACTTCTTTAATTGTTTTTATACAAGTGGTAACTGGGATAATTTGATACAAGCTTTCTGCATGAAAGGGGAATTTTTGCCAGTATTTTTTGTTAAGAGCAAGCAATTAGCAGAACAATATTCTGACGAAATAACTTATAATTTTTATTTGAAAGCGCAAGAAAAAATGGGAAAATTTATTCCATCAGATATCTGGTTATATAAATTTATAAAAGAAGGTCATTATGATTTGATTCCTAATTATTCTGGCGAACTAGAAAGCGATGTGTTAAAAAGAGCACTGCTTTGGGGATATTTTCCTGAAGAAAAAATGTTGTCTTCTGAATATTTTACTGAGCGTATAAAAAATATTTCTTTTTCTAAAGAAGAACTAGAATACTTAAAAAGCAAACTAAATGGTAATTCAAGATACGTTATTTTCTTCCCAGAATTATTAAATAGCAATGATGCTCTTTTAAAATATATAGAAGATGTTCCATTAATTTTTCAAATGTTAGATGAAAGTAGAAAGGCTGATTTTTTAAGGTTCTTACTAAAAACAGAGCCGGAATTATGTGCTAAGTTAGGAAATATTGGATCATTTTTATTAATGCCGCTCATTAAGGAAAATCTGGAAGTGTTAAAATATTTTTCTGATAATCAACTTGATTACTATATGATAACAGATATTTTAAATTTTAATCCGAATGCAATGGACTTTATAGAGTTATATAGGCTTTCAAATGAGGAGATTGGAAAATATCTTCTTAATGGATATAAATTTTCTACTAATTCCCCTTCTAGACTTCTAGTATATGCTTTAAACAATGGTATAGAAGTTCCAAAAAAAATTTTATTTGATTTAGACTTAAATAATTTACTTCAGCTAATAGATGATTTAAATTATAATACAGAATTTAGTGCTTTGTTTGAGGAAGTGTTTAGGAATTTTTATCAAAAAAATCCGGTGGAATTAACTTATGAGTATTATCGAGTTTATTATTTTGGAGAATGTGCAGCTAAAGATTTTCTAATAAAGCTTTTTGAAAGTGTTGGAATATCTTATAATCATGATTTGGATATAAAAGAGAAAGATGAGTTTTCATTAATTTATGAATTGTCAACTTTACCAAGAAAACAGGAAAGTTTGACAAAAATAGATGAAATTCTTAAAAAAACTGAATATTTAAATAAAGTACATATGGCTTTTGAATGGCTTCTTACCAATTTTGATCCTGATGAAGAAATATTAAAAAAACGTGAGTTTGCTGATAAATATTTTGAGCTTGACCCAAATTATTTGGTACAATATATTGATTACAATGATCCGAAATATCAACAAATTGTTAGCAACCTTTTTAAAAGTGATGCAAAGAAATATGCAACATTACTTTCTTATTTTCCATTTATTTCGAGTGAAGGAGATTTTTTTAAGAAAATTCTGTCAAATCAACCGGAAGCCTTTTTTGAATTACCAAGAAAATATTTTAATTCGAAAACATACGATTATGTCAAGGAATTATTAAGGGAACGATATGATTCGATAAATATTTTTTTATTTGCTATAGAAGACTTAATTCACCTTCCTAATTTTGATGTATCTAATTATGAAGATTGTAAATTTGTTTTTATGAATATCATAAATAACGTATGTAAAACTGGGTTTGCTGACTTAATTAATAAAAATGATGAACAATTGAAAAAAATATTTGCTAGGGCGTCGGAGATTTATGAAAAAAAAGAAGCAGATTTTAAAGAATTGGTTTCACTTTCACAAAGTACGGATGTTTCTCTTTTTCCAGATATGTCTCTTTTCCCAGAGGATTTTCAAATAGTATTGAAAAATGCCGTTAATATTTTAAATTCAACAGGAAAGCAAAATACATTGGAAAAGAATCCAATCTTCAGTTATGATCTAGTAAAATATGTTTATCCGTTATTTGGAATTGACATTGTTAGAGATTTGCTAAAATATAACACTCCAGTGGCTCAAGAAATTATTGATGAAATAAAAAATGGTAATCAGCAACTTCTACTTGATTATTACAATTTAATTTGTCAGTATAATGTTTTTGAAGCGGACGATAAACGAGTACATTTTGCTTTTGTAAATTTTAAAGAAATTAAAGAATTGATTGGAGATATTTTAGCTAGTAAAGAGTCATTGTTCGAAACTGATATGACAAATTTAAAAAAGGTGATAATTAATAAGAATCAGTATAAAATAAAAAGTCTGGCTGAATTAAAGCACTTTGATTATGTTACGCGGAAATACTGGCAAGATATTAAAGGAAAAGATGATATAGACGATATTAAGAATGCTTTAGCAACAATGTTCGGCTATGAAAAAGTTGAATTTTTAGAAAATGATTTTAATGGTTTCCAATTAGATAACTACGTAAATTTAGAAGAAGTTCGAACGGATATCATAGAACATTATGGTCCGACTAAGGCTCAAGAAATTTTTGCAAAATGTTTTTATGATAAAAAGGATATTAGTATCGTCACTTTGATGAAACAAGTTACTGAGTCTGAAAACATAAATGAATTAAAAGAGTTATTAGAGTGTCAAATTAGTAATACAGGTGAACCTGTTGATTATTCTGATGATGTAAGAAGAATTATTACCAAAATAAGGATGCTTTATAATTATCAGTTTAATGCCCATCTTACTAAAATAGAGGACATTAAAAGTAAGCGTTTAGGAAAAGACGATCCAAATAATCCATATGGTGTTACTATTATTGAAATGAATGATGAGCGTTTTAACTTCTTAGTTCATCGTTTATATTTGTATGATCATACCATGGGAGGGTTTCTAGGAAAATTAATGGCTGATCCTTCCTTATGGACAAAGCTAGAAGGATCGACGACTTTATCTACGTCATCAATATCTGACAAGGGATTTTGGTTCTTGGGAAATGATAATCCAGATGGTGTTGTTTATTTGTTTAATAATACTCCTGAAAATTTCTTACTATTTATGAATGGGCGAGACTTATATACTGAACATGGTGGATATAAGATAGAACCAACTGCAGATTTAAACGCTTTTACAACTATTGATGGTCTTAATCAATGTAGTTGTTATAAAGCGTGTCCATACAATGAAGTTGCCGGCAACCGTGAAGGAATGTTACCATGTGCTTTGGCTTGTGTTGGCGCTGAGCCTAATGAAGCAACCATTCGTGCTGCTAAATATTTTTCTCAATATTTGGGTGTTGATATACCAATAATTAAATTTGATATTAAAGCTTACTATGATAAAAAACAAAAGGATGCCAATAAAGCTAAGAATGATTTTAAAATTAAACCAACGAAGGAATCAATGAAGGGGATCTTCTTTGATGGAATCCGTATTTACTCGAAAAAAGCTTATGATTCAATTAAGGGAAAAATTGCATATTGTATGGACATATTGAAGGATAAGTATTATCAAAAAGAAATATCATTTGAGGAGTATTATCAACTTTTATTACAAATGGAATCAATGGTTAGCTTGATAACAGTAGATTTACCAGACGCTAAAAAAGAGATGAGAAAAATTAGCTTACTTCGTGAGAGTTTGAATACCTTGAAACAGTTATCTAAAGAAGAGGTCCTTAATTTAGAAGAAGCAGCTTTAGGAGAATCCGGCATTATGTATAAATACCATGATGAAAATAAAGATTACTTGGTAAAACCAGCTGTCGATAAGAAAAAATTAGCATCACAACCCTTTAGAGCCGAAATCCAAGCAGCTGCTTCCAAATTACAAATGATTCTATCACCTGAAACATCGGTTAAAGTGGAAAGTCTTGGGGGAGATTTAAAATTATCTAGACAAGAATTAGTTAGTGTTAGTAAAGAGAATGCTAATGCTTTAGAAAACTGGGTTGATTATGGCGGACCTTTAGATTATCATTATTCTAATGCGTTATTAAAAGAATATGTTGTTGATTTCTTACTTTGTAATTTCGATTGCTTTGTTGGTAATTTTATAATTGATAGTAATAATAATGTTCGTGGAATAGATAAGGAACAATCGTTTAGATTTATGAACAACGCTGAATCTTTAAAGCCAGATTTCTCTTATGTTCCAAATGGCGACGCAAGAATTCCAATTTATAAAATTATGTTTGAAAGATATGAAAAAGGAGAAATTGACCTTGATTTATCAGTAGTTTCTGCTACTATAGAAAATGTCAAATTATTGAGTGATGAAGAATATAAGAATATCTTCCATGATTATGCTTATAAGCTAAGCAAGAACCATGGGGAAGATATCTTGAATGCCATTCTAAAACGCCGTGATGTAGCAATTGGGCGAATGGAAGAATATATTGAAAAACTTCAAAGTATGAAGAAAGCGGAAGGTGTTTCCTTATGTTAGATGAAAAGACTAAATTACTTTCCCTTCAAAAAGGGTTAAAAGTTGTTAAAAAATATGATAAAAAAAATGAACTAGGTTATGTTGATTACCTTTTAGAAAGTGATATAGATACTTTTAATGAACAAGTTTCACCAGAATGTTTAAAAGAAATGGTGCATAGTACTTTATCTTCACATTCTAAAGATAATCTAACCTTAAAAAAAGAGAAAAAATAATATTTTTAAATTTGATAGAGAAAGGGGAGTTAGAGAGATTCTAACTTCTTTTTTAGGAGAATTTAAATATTCTAAAATAATTAGGATTTAATTATTGGTTGATTTGTGATAAGATAATATTATGTATAATAGAAGAGGT
>CAKOOQ010000041.1 GCA_934098555.1 uncultured Bacilli bacterium | reverse complement strand
GGATAGGTTAAGGCTTTATTTCCTTTAGTATTTGTACTTAAGGTAAATAAATCGTTTATTTGAGCACATTTTAAAGTTGGTTGTTTTGTTTGGTAATATCTTCTCCATGGTCCATAGTTAGTATTAGACCCTGTTGTTAAATATCCATCTCCTGAAAATAAACTTCTATCATTACAGAAACCGGCATCAGCGATGACTGATTCATGGCTTGTTCCTAAAATATGGTTTTTATACCAATTATCTAATTCTTTTTTGATATTGCTATCGTTTTCATTGACATTTGTTTTTTCATAACTTGTATTTAAAGTGCTACCATACATGTATCCTACATAGGCTGGGTTATCTCTTTTGTTATTAAAGGCAGCTGATTTTATATTTAAACCAGAGCCACTGGCATTGGCTGTTGTTCCCGCATATAAAAGTCTGACACTGCCATCACCATTGATACGAATGATTCGCCAATAAGCGCCAGCATATTTTACATAGTTGTTATTTACTGAACCACGATAGTAATAACTTATACCATCATCATCTGCCATTTGATAAAGTCCTTTATCTGATTTATCACTTTCTCTTTCTGTTTGGTTCATTAAATAACCTTTTAAATTATATCTTCTCGTTTTGTAAGAAGTTCCGCCTGAACCAGTTGCTGTACCATCTGTAATACTTGCGCCTGTGATTTCGTAAATACTTGAACAATTTGAGGTGCTTTTATAAATGACAATGACATCTGAAGAATTAGTACCATAACTTGCACTACAATAATAATACTTCGTAGCCCCACCATATGTTAAAGTAGTTGGATCTACTTGTTGAACATTTGTAATAGTATATTTTCCTGTCTCGGAATTAAAGGTATAACTTGAACCAATAGGAAGTAAAACTGATTCAGCGGTCAAGTTTTTAAATCTTGGATCTGTATCTTTTTGAGCAACTAAGTCTGGGTGAGGCATCGTTGCTGATGCACTACTTAGACTTGTGGCTTTATTTTCATTCCAAATAAGAATTGGCGCTGTTTTACTAAAATCAACGGTTTGTTTGGCTGCTATTTTTTGCTTAGATATTTCTGGTGTTGTTTGATATTCATTTGCTAAAATAGCATCAGCAAGTGTAGTATATCCCTGTTCTACTGGACTATAGTTACTTACTGAACCAATAACGACAACTTTGGAACTAAATAAAGCATTCATCGCATCCGTGTTTTCAACTGTAACATCTTCAGCCATCCATAATCTTAAATTATAATCAACACTATCACCAGCACCTAAAGCTCCTTTGACAAGTGTCTTAGATGCAACTGCTTTATTAATTGTCGTTTGAGCATCTGCTAAAGCACTTAATTTTGTAACACTTTCATTATTAAGCAAGGTATTAATATATTTAAGAGGCATAGTGTTATCATCAAGCATTTCAAGATTTACCGTGTAACTAGCAAATAAATCACACGTATTGGTTATAGTAAAACTATAAGGTGTTAATTTTTTCCCCTCTTCATCCAATATTGGATAAGCGTTAGCTAAATTTATATTATTTTTTTCATTTGACAAAGATAAACTAAAACAACTTGTAGCTACTTTGTTTACTACTGTCTGGGTATAAGTTAGTATCCAATAAGCATAAGAAATACCAATGGTTCCCAATAAAACTAGCAAAATTACCATGATAATAAGGACTTTTTTTTTATTTGGATTATCCTTATTAAACAACTTTTTCATAATTTTCCACTCTCCTAAAATTACAAAAGGCGTCTAAATTATTATATTGTCTTTCTATCTTTAATAACTATACCAAATTTTTGAAAAAAAATCCTCAACTTAATATCAAAAGCAGGTCAATGACACAAAAAAGTGACATTTCTAAAAAATCTTACCAGTATTTATAAACGTCTTAAAGAATTTATACGATGTGTATACTCATGCCTTATAGGCAATACTCAAATATAAATGTGGCAATTTTACAAAATAAAAACAACTTCGTAAACTGTTGTTAAATAAAAGAAAAATACAGTAAGAAGTTGTTAATATAAATATAGCACAAAAATATAAAGGTATTTATATACGTAAAAACTATTTTGAATACTCCCTAAATACTATAATCTATAATTGTGGCAACAGTGTTACAGAAGATACTAGAATACATTTAAGAAAAACAACTCACTTTTAAAAGACCACCATATGAGACACTATCCACTAAAAACTCACTGGCTTTTAGCTTACTTTTACTTCAAATGGACTGTTCGCCGTACCAATTCCTCCGCTTATCTGAGCATTAGATGAGAGATTGACAACCGCGCGAACACCAAAGCCGTAGTCCACCCAGTTGTCGTTAGGATAGCCTTCGCTGAGCAAATCGAACTCATACGCCGCCGTATTCGAGACATAGAAGGCACTCGGAGACAAAGTCCAATAAAAACTTGTACTGTATGTATAAGCAGATTTATTAATATAACCACCGGCATAGCCTGAAAGCATTAATTCATCGACTGTAATTAAGCCAATTGGATAGGTTAAGGCTTTATTTCCTTTAGTATTTGTACTTAAGGTAAATAAATCGTTTATTTGAGCACATTTTAAAGTTGGTTGTTTTGTTTGGTAATATCTTCTCCATGGTCCATAGTTAGTATTAGACCCTGTTGTTAAATATCCATCTCCTGAAAATAAACTTCTATCATTACAGAAACCGGCATCAGCGATGACTGATTCATGGCTTGTTCCTAAAATATGGTTTTTATACCAATTATCTAATTCTTTTTTGATATTGCTATCGTTTTCATTGACATTTGTTTTTTCATAACTTGTATTTAAAGTGCTACCATACATGTATCCTACATAGGCTGGGTTATCTCTTTTGTTATTAAAGGCAGCTGATTTTATATTTAAACCAGAGCCACTGGCATTGGCTGTTGTTCCCGCATATAAAAGTCTGACACTGCCATCACCATTGATACGAATGATTCGCCAATAAGCGCCAGCATATTTTACATAGTTGTTATTTACTGAACCACGATAGTAATAACTTATACCATCATCATCTGCCATTTGATAAAGTCCTTTATCTGATTTATCACTTTCTCTTTCTGTTTGGTTCATTAAATAACCTTTTAAATTATATCTTCTCGTTTTGTAAGAAGTTCCGCCTGAACCAGTTGCTGTACCATCTGTAATACTTGCGCCTGTGATTTCGTAAATACTTGAACAATTTGAGGTGCTTTTATAAATGACAATGACATCTGAAGAATTAGTACCATAACTTGCACTACAATAATAATACTTCGTAGCCCCACCATATGTTAAAGTAGTTGGATCTACTTGTTGAACATTTGTAATAGTATATTTTCCTGTCTCGGAATTAAAGGTATAACTTGAACCAATAGGAAGTAAAACTGATTCAGCGGTCAAGTTTTTAAATCTTGGATCTGTATCTTTTTGAGCAACTAAGTCTGGGTGAGGCATCGTTGCTGATGCACTACTTAGACTTGTGGCTTTATTTTCATTCCAAATAAGAATTGGCGCTGTTTTACTAAAATCAACGGTTTGTTTGGCTGCTATTTTTTGCTTAGATATTTCTGGTGTTGTTTGATATTCATTTGCTAAAATAGCATCAGCAAGTGTAGTATATCCCTGTTCTACTGGACTATAGTTACTTACTGAACCAATAACGACAACTTTGGAACTAAATAAAGCATTCATCGCATCCGTGTTTTCAACTGTAACATCTTCAGCCATCCATAATCTTAAATTATAATCAACACTATCACCAGCACCTAAAGCTCCTTTGACAAGTGTCTTAGATGCAACTGCTTTATTAATTGTCGTTTGAGCATCTGCTAAAGCACTTAATTTTGTAACACTTTCATTATTAAGCAAGGTATTAATATATTTAAGAGGCATAGTGTTATCATCAAGCATTTCAAGATTTACCGTGTAACTAGCAAATAAATCACACGTATTGGTTATAGTAAAACTATAAGGTGTTAATTTTTTCCCCTCTTCATCCAATATTGGATAAGCGTTAGCTAAATTTATATTATTTTTTTCATTTGACAAAGATAAACTAAAACAACTTGTAGCTACTTTGTTTACTACTGTCTGGGTATAAGTTAGTATCCAATAAGCATAAGAAATACCAATGGTTCCCAATAAAACTAGCAAAATTACCATGATAATAAGGACTTTTTTTTTATTTGGATTATCCTTATTAAACAACTTTTTCATAATTTTCCACTCTCCTAAAATTACAAAAGGCGTCTAAATTATTATATTGTCTTTCTATCTTTTATAACTATACCAAATTTTTGCCAAAAAATCTTCAACTTAATATCAAAAGCAGGTCAATGACACAAAAAAAGAGACATTTCTAAAAAATTGTTAATAGTACTATAAAGACGTAGGAAAAAGGAAAACAAAAAAAGAAAAAGTTTTTTCACTCTTTCTTTATAATTTTTTAACGGTATTTAAAATATAAATACTTTCTGTCAAACTACAAACTTCAGAAATAAGAAGGAAAACACCAGCCATTATGGTAAGAACTTTCACACTTTCAAAAGGGTTCATAATTAAGACAACGCCTAAAATAACCATTAGTAATTCGATAAGCAAAAGCCATAAAGAGCTTTTGGAAAAAGAACTAAAATTAATCGCTATTTGCATTTTTAAAAGACTGCTAAAAATAATCCATAAACCTAAGATGGCAGGTAAAACTTCTAAAAGGCTTTCACGGTAAATAATGGTAAAAATGCCACACAACAAAGTTAAAAAACCACTTATTAAATCAAAACTAAATAAACGGTCTTCTTTTTCTGTTAAAAAGTAAGAAGCTAAACTACCTAGACCACTTAAGATAAGTAAAACACCAAATAATAAGATAAAAAGTGTTACAGAAACATCCGGTTTTACAATCAAAAAAATGGAAAATAGAATCATTAAAATAGATACTAATATAGCATATCTTTCATAATTTTTAATGTAATTACGAATCATACAACCTTATCCTTTCTGTCTTTATTATAACTTAAATTAATTTTTTTATAAAAGACATTTAAATAAGTTTTGTCGGGTTTACGTAAAAAAAATAAGTGAAATTATCACCTATTTTATAATAATATTAACAATACGAAGAGGTACGTAGATTACTTTTACAATTTCTTTACCTTCTAAGTATTTTTGAATCATTTCTAAAGAATTTATTTTTTCTTTAATTGTCTCTAAAGTATCTTCTTCACAGACTTTCATTTCGCATCTTAATTTACCATTAATTTGCACACCAACTACCTTTTCGGTTTCCACTGTTTTAGCTTCGTCATAACTTGGCCAAGTGCTATCACATAAAGGCGTATAACCTAATTTTTCATTTAATTCTTCGGTAATATGTGGTGCAAAAGGATTTAAAAGTGTTAATAAAACTTGATAATCTTTTTGGGTAATAGAAGCTTCTTTTTCATACGTATTTAATAAAATCATAAGTGTTGAAATGGCCGTATTGTAAGCCATGGACTCAATATCTTCACCCACTTTTTTAATGCTCTTATGAATAAGAGTTTCTAAAGAAGGACTATAGGTTTCTTCTTTCGTCACTTTATCTTGTAAACGAACAACTCGGTCAATAAATCTCTTGCAACCCTTTAATGAATCGGTGTTCCATGGGGCATCTTGTGTATAATCCCCCATAAACATCTCATAAACTCTTAAGGTATCTGCCCCATATTCATTCACAATATCATCTGGGTTAATAACATTACCTTTACTTTTACTCATTTTTTGATTGTCAGGGCCTAAAACCATACCATGGCTTACTCTTGTCCAAATCATTTCTTTATGAGGAACTAAACCAATGTTATACAAAAATTGCACCCAGAAACGAGCATATAGTAAGTGCCGAGCAATGTGTTCATTACCACCGTCATACCAGTCAACTTGGTTCCAATATTTCATAGCGTTCATATCGGCGAAACACTTATCATTTCTAGCATCCATAAATCTTAAGAAATACCAACTAGAACCTGCCCATTGTGGCATAACATCGGTTTCTCTTTTTGCATCTTTGCCACAGTTTGGACATTTACAATTCACAAATTCTTTTATTTTAGCTAGTGGACTTTCCCCATTATCGGTTGGTTCATATTCTTTTACATCGGGTAAAACAATAGGTAAATTTTCTTCTTTTTCAGGTACCCA
>CAKOOQ010000040.1 GCA_934098555.1 uncultured Bacilli bacterium | reverse complement strand
CAAAAGTTCTTTCATCCGTAAACATTTGCTTTTACCATCTCCTCTTACGCCTTCCAAAAGATTATGTCCAAAACTATCACAATGAGTTATCAGAAGCTCTAATTCATAAACACTCATACCTTCGAATTGTAAAAACTCTTTAAGACTTGGGTAATAAGGATTTCTTGGTAAATCAAGAACGGATACTTGACTATCGTATCTCTTATCTATTTCTAAATAATGAATATCCGGTTTTGTGTCTGTAGAATTAACACGTTCCAAATTTGATAGGACATCCACATACTCGGTAGCAAAATTTCTGATTGGGTCATTACCTTTACTTTCATATATTTTTTTCTCTAATTCAGAATAATCTTTAATCCCCATTTTTATTAATTCTTTTGAAGACACTTGAGATAATTTTATCATACTATAACTCCCCCTTCGTTTAACTTATGCTTATTATACACATATTTTTAAATCTGTCAAATTTTCTGAAAGGAAGACGGAGTCCAAATAGTGTCAATTTTTTAAAAATATGCAAAAAATGATATAATCGTATTATTAAGTGATGGTAAGAATGAAATTAATTTTAGCTTCAAATTCTAGAACTAGAAAAGAAGTATTAGACAAAGTCGGTTTAATATATGACGTTATTCCAAGTAATATGGAAGAACATTCAGATAAAACTGATCCAAAAGAATATGTTATGGATTTATCAAGACAAAAAGCAAAGGCAATTGCAAAAGATTTAAAAGAAGGAGTTGTACTTTCAGCAGATTCTATAATTTATATAGATGATAAAAAATTAGAAAAGCCTAAAACAAAAGAACAAGCGAAAATCATGTTACGAAATTTATCTGGTAGAGTTAATTATGCCGTGACAGGAGTAACAATCATAGATTTATACCAAAACAAAAAAGTTACATTAAATGAAGTAACAGAAGTTTATTTTGATGAACTTACAGAGGAAGAAATTGATTGGTATATTGAAAATGAACAATATATTATTGAAAGATGTGGCTATTCAATAGCAGGTAAATCAGCTATTTATATTCCACAAATAAATGGTGATTATTACAATATTCTAGGTATGCCAATTAGTAGAGTTTATAAAGAACTTAATAAACTAGGATATAAATTATCTGATTTTAATTAATTGAAAGTAAAAAAATAGAAGTTAAAACATTTTCTGATAATAGGAAGTTAGAAATACAAAATATATTGTTTAAGGCAATATTAAAAGGAAACAATTTATTAAGCGTAAAATTTCACGAATTAAGAGAAACTTATTCAACATTATTACTAAAGAACAATTTTAACTCAAAGTCTGTTTCAAAACTTATGGAGCACACTGCTGACATTATCGTCATAGATGCATATGAAGATAATGATGAAAGAATTGCAAATTGTGTTGATAAATTGAATTCATATATAGAAATTGTTTGTTAAAAGAATAATGCTTTAGAAATACAAATTGTAAACGAAGCTGATATTTCTGTTAATGAAAATATTTTAAGTGAATTAATAGTATTTTAATTGAAAAATTGATAATAGTAAGAACAAGGTATTTTGGTGATTACCTTGTTTTATTATATATAAAATGATAAAATACAGATAATTAAAAGGGAGGTTTGTTATGTTTGAATTAGTATCAAAATATAAACCAAGTGGTGATCAACCACAGGCGATTGAGAAATTAGTGGAAGGAATTAATGAGGGAAAAAAAGAACAAGTTTTACTAGGAGCAACTGGAACTGGTAAAACGTTTACAATGGCTAATGTTATTGCAAAAGTAAATAAACCTACTTTAATTCTTGCACACAATAAAACGTTGGCTGGTCAGTTATATTCAGAGTTTAAAGAATTATTTCCCAATAACCATGTCGAATACTTTGTTTCTTATTACGACTACTATCAACCAGAAGCCTATGTTCCATCAAGTGACACCTACATTGAAAAAGATTCTTCTATTAATGATGAAATTGATGAGTTAAGACATGCGGCAACGAGTGCTTTAATTAACTATAAAGATACCATTGTCGTGGCCTCTGTTTCATGTATTTATGGTATTGGTGAAAAAGAAGAATATGAAAAAAATAGATTAATTGTCACTGTCGGGGATACTATGCGCCGTAATGACATTGTTAACCGTTTAATCGATATGCAATATGAAAGAAACGATATTGACTTTCACCGTGGTACGTTCCGTGTTCGAGGTGATATTATTGATATTATCCCGGTTAACGAACATACAAGTGGTATTCGAATTGAATTATTTGACACGGAAATTGAAGCGATTCGGGTTTTTGATCCTGTAACGGGAGCCATTATAAAAAGTATTCGCAGTACAACATTATCTCCAGCCAGCCACTTTGTAACAAGCGATGAGAAAATGAAAGAAGCGATTAAAAGAATTGAAGAAGAACTGGAAGGCCGTTTAAAAGAATTAAAAGACAAGGGAAAGCTTCTTGAAGAACAAAGGTTAAGAGAAAGAACGAACTATGATATTGAAATGATGAAAGAAACCGGTTTTTGCAGTGGTGTGGAAAATTATTCTAGACATTTAGCTCTTCGTGGACCTGGGGAAACCCCAACCTGTTTAATTGATTTCTTCCCAGATGATTTTCTTTTATTTGTCGATGAATCTCATGTCACACTTCCTCAGGTAAGAGGCATGTATAATGGGGATAGAATGCGTAAACAAACACTTGTTGATTATGGTTTTCGTCTTCCCAGTGCCTTAGATAATAGACCTTTAAAATTTGAAGAATTTGAAAGTAAAATTCATCAAGCTATTTATGTATCCGCGACACCTGGAGATTATGAACTGGAAAAAACAAATGGAGAATTTGTCGAACAAATCATAAGACCAACCGGCTTATTAGATCCTGAAATAGAGGTTAAACCAACTGAGGGACAAATCGATGATATCATTAATGAGATACGACAAAGAATGGCTTTAAATGAACGTGTTTTAATAACAACATTAACAATTCGAATGAGTGAAGAACTTACGAATTACTTAAAAGAAATGAATATCAAAGTGGCTTATTTACATAATGAAATTAAAACACTAGAACGTCTTAAAATTATTCATGATTTAAGAGCAGGAATTTATGATGTCGTCGTTGGTATTAACCTTTTAAGAGAAGGTATTGATATTCCCGAAGTAAGTTTAATCTGTATTTTAGATGCCGATAAACAAGGGTTCTTAAGAAGTTCTAGAAGCCTTATCCAAACAATCGGAAGAGCAGCTAGAAATGCAAAAGGTCATGTTATCATGTATGCAGATACCATGTCAGAGGCCATGGAGTATGCCATTAAAGAAACAAACCGTCGGCGAGAAATTCAAATGAAGTACAACGAAGAACATCATATCACGCCTACAACGATTCAAAAAGAAATTAAAGATGTTATTACCAATGAAATTAAAGAAAAAACAACCAAGAAAAAGATATCGAAGAAAGAAAAGGAAAAAATGCTTCTTGACCTTGAAACAGAAATGAAACAGGCAGCCAAAAATCTCGACTTTGAGCGGGCCATGGAACTTAGAGATATTTTATTTGAAATGAAAAGTGAATAAGATTATTTAAAAGATGTCTTATTCTTTTTTTATAATAATTTAAAAAAAGAAGATAATAATTACCTTCCTAATTTTGTTCAATACTTTCGTTACTTTTGGCATTTAAGTCAAATGACGCAAATTTTTTAGCTTTATATAAAGGATAAGCGGCACAGCCAATCATCGCCGCATTGTCCGTGCAATATAAAATGTTAGGAACATGAAAGTTTACATGATGCTCTTCACATACCTTAGACATTTCACTTCGTAAATATTTATTGGCAGAAACACCACCAGCCAAGATGAAGTTTTTAATACCGGTTTTCTCTAAAGCATAACTTACTTTTCTGGTTAGTTCTTCAACCGCGGCTTTTTGAAAAGAACAAGCCAAATCATTTATTCTTATTTCATGATTTCTTTGAGTTTCGTTATGAACTAAGTTAATCACATAGCTTTTTAAACCACTGTAACTAAAATTATACCCTTCTTCTTTCATAGGAGCCGGTAGTATGTAGGTATCTTCTCCTTTTAAGGCTGCCTTTTCAATATTGGGTCCACCAGGATATTTCATTCCTAAAACACGAGCTACTTTATCAAAAACTTCGCCAATCGAATCATCAATAGTACTACCAAGACTTTGCAGTTCCGTTTCACTTTTTAAAATGAGTAAATTCGTATGTCCTCCACTCACGATTAAAGCAAGAGTCGGATACACAATTTCATGTTCAATATTATTGGCATAAATATGGCCCATCGTATGATTTACAGCGATTAAAGGTTTATGATAAAGGTAGGAAAGCGTCTTCGCACATTCCACCCCCACAAGTAAACTACCAAGTAACCCTGGAGCATAAGTCACTGCGATAGCACTCATATCTTCCATTTTCATATTAGCTTTTCTTAAGGTTTCATCTAGAACCATTGTGATATTCTCAGTATGCATACGAGAAGCAATTTCTGGAACAACGCCTCCGAAGTTTGCATGCGTATCCATTTGGGTTAAAATTGTCAAAGAAACCACGTCTTTACCATTTTTTATAATAGCCATAGACGTTTCATCACAAGAAGATTCAATAGCTAAAATAAATACATCATTCATCTTCATTCGTCCTTTCCATAACGATGGCATCTTCTTCCCCATAGTATTTCTTACGAGTATGAATTTTTTTGAAGCCAAATTTTTCATACATATAAATCGCACTAGTATTTTTGACATTAACTTCTAAATAAAATTTACTTTCTTTTTTAGAGGTTGTTATCATTTCGTCCATAAGATGACTGCCATATTTTTGATGTCGACAAGATTCATCAACCACGATATCCATGATATCAATAAGACCATCTAAATCGGTATACATTAGAAAACCAACTATTTTTTTCTTATCTTCACAAACCAGTATTTTAAAATAATCTTTTTGAACAAGTTCTTCTAAATTATAGAGATTTTCATAATTTTCATGAAGAAGTTGACCTAATTCATAAATTCTTGGAAAATCTTTTTTTTCTGCTTTTCTTATCATTTCTTTTCAACCTCGATTAACTTTACATATAAAGGATTTACCGTGTGAGGATTTTTATTTTCCTTCTTATTTATAATGTGAATAAGTGTTTTATAATTAATATTTTCAAGCGGATTTACTTTGTGCTTTAGACTAAATTCTCTAAAATCTTCCTTTTTCAAATAGATATAATCCGTAATTTCGTTATCATTTACTTTCCCAATATAATAGCCATTTTTTTCTTCTTCAAAAAGATAGTCAGCGTTTGTCGGAAGACCAAGCTCTAGACTTGTCACCGTGACAAGAGGAATGTTTTTACAATAGCTCATTGTCTTCGCGATAGTAACGCCAAGTCTTACTCCTGTAAAAGATCCTGGACCAATATTCACCGCGATTTTAGATAAATCATCAACGGTTAATTTAGCTTCTTCTAGTAAAAGAATTAAAGTAGGCATAATAACCTCACTTTGACTGACTTTATCCGTTACTTTTATTTGATAAAGTTCATTATCTTTATATAATGCCAAAATGGCATTTTGGGCATGTGTATCAATAAATAAAGTATACATTTTAACACTTCCTTCCTTATGTAGTATAGAAAAAAAAGGCTTTAAAGTCAATAAAAAAAGCCCTTCTTAAAGGACCGCATCACAGACATCTTCATAGTCTTTACCATATGGTTTTAAGACTAAAATACGTGTATTTTCATCAATAAATTTAAACTCAATATCAAGTCGTTCACTCGGAAGCTCATTCTCTATCATATCAGCCCATTCAATAATGGTAATGCCGCCTTTATTGAAATAGTCGGTAAGACCAACATTATCCTTATTATCTTCTAAACGATAGACATCCATATGATATAAAGGAAGTTCACCGTTTGGATATTCTTTAACAATATTAAATGTGGGTGAAGTAATAGGCTCTTTAATACCTAAAGCTCCTGCAAAACCTTTGACAAAAACCGTTTTGCCCGTTCCAAGCTCTCCATTTAAACAGATAACCATATTTGGAAATTTTTCAGATTCTATATTTTGAGCAAGCAACAAAGTGTCTTTCATATCACGAGACGTTATTTTATATTCCATGTATTATCACCTAGATAAAGTGTATCATAGAATTAACTAAAAAAAAAGCAAAAAAAAAACAGGCAACTTCCTATTTTCGCTTACACTATCGTCGGCGTTCTAGTGCTTAACTTCTCTGTTCGGGATG
>CAKOOQ010000039.1 GCA_934098555.1 uncultured Bacilli bacterium | reverse complement strand
TTAACAAAAAAAGCTTATACATTACCACTTCTATTAAAAATAATTATTTTCGCAGTGAAATTAAAGTGAACAAAAAACCGAGCGCCTAAGGCTCGGTTTTTAAAAGCATTATTATAAAATGTCCATGTCTGCTTTTGGTTCATCAAAGAACATTAAAAGGCATGCAGATGAAGCAGATTTAGCAAATAAATTTGCGATTCCTGCTAACATATTGGCTAAAAACATAATAACACTCCTTTCCTTATCCATTGTTCAAATCTATATTATAAATTTAAACCATACTTAAAGCTCTTTATAGCTTTTATAATTATTAAAAGGAGTAGAGAATAGTTTATATGTGATAGGGTTTATGGAAATAGATTCTAAAATAATCGCATAAACAATAACGTTTTTATAAATTATGTTTGTTGTGATGAAATATAATATTATAAATATTAAAAGAATTATGTTTGCGAAAACTTTAGCGCGTTTTCTTTTTTTCTTTCTGATAAGTGGTCTTGCAGGAGTATCTGCAGGAGCAAATAACAAAAACAAAATCATTCCAGTTATCATTATTGAATAAGAAATATAGCTAGGAAAATAACCATATTTGATAAACAAACCGCCTCCTATATATAAAGGTAAAGTTGTAAACCAACATTCTAGGGTTGTTTTCATATGAATTCCAAAGCCAAATAATCTTAAAGCCCAATGGGCGAAAGCTAATAATAATATTTCGGGTAAAATATTAAATATTATAGCTAAGATTATCAAAACAATTGCCTTTGTAAAAAAATTATAAAAGCATTCGAATCCATATCTTAATTTCTTTTCATCAAGTTCACTGATTGTTCTTTCTTTTTTGATAAACAATAAAGAAGATTCAATAAACTTTTTTTTCACTAAATCACTTCTCCTTACAAGAAAAATTTTAGCAATTTTTAATTAAAATAGGTCTAAAATTGTCTGAATGACAGGGGAAAACGTCTGAAATGCAAAATGAAACTTTCAAATGTGCACTTTTGTGAATAATAAACGCTTAAACCTACATAAAAGAAAATAAGAAAAAGGTCGAAAATCGTTTATGCTATAATGAACATGTCGTGAGTTATGTGTTATTTATTTTGTCGGTATTTGACGACCGAATTAAATTGCAGTCCACACATAAACATGATAGTTTAGTAGTGTAGTATATGAGTAGGAAGGAAGTGAGCATTATGTTAACCGGAACAGTAAAGTGGTTTAACAATGAAAAGGGATATGGCTTTATTAAATTTGGTGATTTAAAAGATATATTCGTTCATTATTCACAAATTACAATGGATGGATATAAAACATTGAAACAAGGAAATTTAGTCGACTTTAAATTAATTGAAACCGCTAAGGGGCTACAAGCTATTAATGTTGAAGTTGAGCAAACTATAAATGCATAAGGAAAGAGGAAAAATATGTTAAGAGGAACAGTGAAGTGGTTTAACAATACGAAAGGCTATGGATTTATCCAATATGGGGACTTAGAAGATATCTTTGTTCATTATTCTGCCATTTGTATGGATGGCTACAAAACTTTGAAAGAGGGAAATATTGTAGAGTTTAAATTAATAGAGACAGCTAAAGGACTGCAAGCTGTTAATGTTGAAAATGTATCAGAGGTTTTGAATTAAGCTACCAGAATATGGTAGTTTTTTTCTTTTATTTTTGTTAAAATATAAATAGGAAGGTGATAGCATGAGAATTGAAATTAGAGGAGATAAAGTTAAAGTAACGGACTCCATTAAAGCTTATGTCGAAGAAAAGATTGGAAAGTTAGATCAATATTTTGAAAATCCGGCGGAATTAAAAGCCTATGTAGTCATCCGCGTAAGAAATAAAAGTGATATTATTGAAGTAACCATTCCAACAACTAAGTTTTCTTTAAGAGCAGAAACGTCTCATGAAGATTTATATGCTGCGATTGATTTAACAGTGGCTAAGTTAGAAGGACAAATCAGAAAGAATAAAACGAAGATGCGTAAGAAATTTAAAGATATTATGCAATACGAACTTTTAATGCAAGAAGAAGAGCCTGAAAACACTTCCGATATTGTTAAAAGAAAAACTGTTGAACTAAAACCAATGGATGAAGAAGAAGCCATTTTACAAATGGAATTATTAGGACATGATTTTTATATTTTTAAAAATGTGTCTACAGATACCGTTTCTGTTTTATATCGAAGAAAAGATGGCTCTTACGGCATTATTGAAGAACAAGCTTAACAGATTTTGAGATAGCCTTATTAGGTTATCTTTTTTAAAGGTAAAAATGTGTCGAATAAGAACGAAAATATTAAAAAAACAACCTAAAAATAAGCAAAAGTTTGCTTATTTTTTAAAACATATGGTAGAATTGTAACTATGGAGGTTAGATAACTATGGGAATATTTAGAAAACTAATAGACTCAGAATATAAAGAATTAAAAAAATTTGAAAAAATCGCTAATGAAATTGTGGAAAAAGAAGATAGCTTAACTAAACTTAGCGATGAAGAATTAAAAAATAAAACGAAAGAATTTAAAGAAAGATTAGCCAATGGGGAATCTTTAAATGATTTAGTTGTTGATGCTTTTGCTGTTGTAAGAGAAGCTGATTATCGTGTTTTAGGTGAAAAACCTTATTTTGTTCAAATCCTAGGGGCTTTAGCTATTCATTACGGTAATATTGCTGAAATGAAAACTGGTGAAGGAAAAACTTTAACCGAAACGATGCCCGCTTATTTAAATGCTTTAGATGGCAAAGGGGTTCATATTATCACCGCTAATGAGTTCTTAGCAAAACGTGACTCAGAATGGATGGGCAATATTTATCGCTTTTTAGGCTTAACGGTTGGCCTTAATATGCGTGAAATGACACCTAAAGAAAAACAAGACGCTTATAAATGTGATATTTTATACTCTACGAATAATGAAATTGGTTTTGACTATTTAAGAGATAATATGGTTGTTAGAAAAGAAGACCGTGTGCAAAGACCACTTAACTTCTGTATTGTCGATGAAGTGGACTCTATTTTAATCGATGAAGCAAGAACACCACTTATTATTTCAGGTGGTAAACAAAATGCTAAAAACCTTTACATGGACGCTGATAAAGCCGTTAAATCATTAAAAGAAGAAGATTATACGGTGGATCCTAAAACTAAGAATGTATCCATTACAGAGTCAGGTGCTGAAAGACTTGAAAAATTCTTTCATTTAACAAACTTATATGATGTGGGTAATTCGGCATTAGTTCACCATATTAATAATGCTTTAAAAGCAAATTATGGTTTTAAAAAGGATGTTGATTATGTTGTCGATGCAGGTGAAGTTATTATAGTTGATCCATTTACGGGTCGTTTAATGCAAGGACGTCAATTTAGTGAGGGACTTCATCAAGCTATTGAAGCCAAAGAAAATGTGACTATTAACGAAGAAACGCAAACAATGGCAACCATCACTTTCCAAAATTTATTTAGAATGTACAATAAATTATCTGGTATGACCGGTACAGCTAAAACAGAAGAAGAAGAATTTAGAAATATTTACAACATGTATGTTATTCAAATTCCAACAAATAAACCAGTTATTCGTGAAGATTTAGCCGATTTAGTTTATTCAACCGAAGCTGGAAAATATGAAGCCATTGTAAAAACCATTAAAAAAATTCATGAAACAGGACAACCTATCTTAGTAGGTACAATCTCTGTTGAAAATAACGAACGTCTTTCTAATATGTTAAAAAAAGAAGGTTTAAAACATGAAGTTTTAAATGCTAAAAATCATGCTCGTGAAGCTGAAATTATTGCTCATGCTGGTGAAAAGGGTGCGATTACTATTGCCACAAATATGGCTGGTCGTGGTACCGATATTAAACTTGGTGAAGGTGTAAAAGAACTTGGCGGTTTATGTGTCATTGGTACAGAACGTCATGAATCTCGTCGTATTGATAACCAGTTAAGAGGACGTGCCGGTCGTCAAGGAGACCCAGGTATGAGTCAATTCTTTGTTTCTTTTGAAGATGATTTAATGCGTCGTTTTGGTACGGATAAAGTTAAAAATATGGTCATGGCTTTAGGTCTTGTGGGAGATCAAGCTATTCGTTCTAAATCACTTACGAAGTCAATAGAATCTGCTCAGAAAAAAGTAGAGGGTAATAATTTCGATATGCGTAAAAACTTACTTGATTATGACAACGTTGTTAATGAACAAAGAAGAATGATTTATGAACAAAGAAATAACATCATCGATAATGAAAGTATTCATGACACGATTAAAGAAACGTTCAGGAATGTTGTCGAAGATATCGTAACAGCACATACACATGAAGGAAAAACTTCTGAAGATGATTTACAAGAAATAGTTTCTTATATCAATACTAATTTCTTAAAAACCCAAGTTTTAAAAGGTAAAGAAATTGAAAATTTAGACGAAAGTGAAAAAATTGAATATATCACAAATATGATTAATGAAGATTATGAGCTTAAAATTAAAGATGCTCCATTCTTTGATGAATTTGAACGTTCTATTTCTCTTCGTATTATTGATTCTTTATGGGTAGAACATTTAAATGCTATGGAAAGTCTAAAAGAAGGAATTTTCTTAAGACAATATGCTCAAACCAATCCATTACAAGCCTATACAGTGGAAGGCTATGATATGTTTGAACAACTTTTAAATCGTATTGATGATACCATTGCACAATTTTTATTAAAAGCAAATATTGAACAAAATACGGAAAGAAAACAAGTTATAAAAGGCCAAGCTAATGATTCTAAGGAAACCGAACATCATACGGTTAAAAATGCGAAAAAAGTTGGTCGCAATGATCTTTGTCCATGCGGAAGTGGAAAGAAATATAAACAATGTTGTGGTAAATAGCCCATAAAATAAGGGCTTGCGAGATTTGAAAGGACTAAAAAAGGTTGAAAAAACCTCAAATGTTTGTAATTTGTTTGTAAAAATTACATAATGTTTGTAGAATAGTCCTCAAACCCTTATAAAATAAGGAAAATAATTTACAAACATTTTTACAAACATAATAAATACTAGCAATTTGCTGGTATTTTTTCATTTGCTAAGCAATTAGTGGAGGAAAAAATTATGAATAATCAAGATACAAATGTAAATCAATATAATGGACTTTTAAAAGAACAAGAAAAACCACAAATGGGAAATGCTGCTATACCTGAACCAATATTAGGAAATACAGTAGTAAATCAAAAACCAAATGATTTCTTCCCATCATTAGAAGATCAACCATTAAATACAGAAGTTCCAATGAATAATATGAGTGGTGCAATGCCAATGACATCTCCACCAATAGATATGTCAACATCTCAAAATGTGCCTGGTCCAGTTGAGATGCCTCAAATGAACACTGAACCACCAATGCCAGCAGCACTCGATATACCACAATTTGGTCCAGTTCCAGCACCAACTCCAGTTGAAATGCCTCAAATGAATGCTGAACCGCCAATACCAGTAGCACCGGAGATGCCACAAGCATTCCCTGAACCTGATGGTATACCACAATTTGGACCAAATCCAATGCCTAATGAACCAGTAGTATCCCAACCACAAACAAACAACACAGAATTAGCAACAACAATACTAAAAGATATACTACCTTTATTAGAGCATAGTGGTTATAAAGTTGTACTTGAAGAATCAGACACACCAACTGAACATTTAGTAACATTTAAAATTCAAAAATAGTCCACAAAGACTATTTTTTTACATTATATAACAATTAAAAATGTAAAATATAAGATAAAATACATAAAACAAACAACATTCACGCTATAATAAAATTAAAGAATAATAAAAAAAATGTAAGGAGAATACTTATGTTAAAAAAAGATATTTTAGATTTAATAGAAAGTTTTGAACTTGAAACTTTTAAATATAACGATAATGAAAATTTGGATAACGATATGCAATATATTTATTCCATTCTAAAAGAAGTAAAAAATGCTAATGATTCAGAATTACAATTAATTTATAAAAAACTAATCTCAACAATGGGAGTAATTAGATTTAAATATGGATTTGAAAGTGAAATAATAAAAATTAATCCAAACTTTAAAGAATTACAAACAACACTAAGTAATATTTCATTAAATAGTAATGATATTATAAATCAATATAACGAAATATTAACAGAATATAATAACCAATTAAGTAAAATTAATAATATGGATTTTATAGAAAATAAATACAAAGATATTTATGGAAAAGAAGGATTATTTCTAGCAGTAGAATCCTTAAAATCATTGATATCAAATGATAATTATAGACAATTACTAAATAATAATCAAATTAAAGAAATAATAATAGATTGTATAAAATTAAATAATGGTAAAGTAAATCTTAAAACATTAGAAACCAAATACAAAGAAATAATAACAGAAATTTGGAAGCAATCATTATCAAATAAATTAGAAGATAACAAAGGATTTAAAGTATTATTCTCCAATATATCCGGAGGAAGTTTAGCTAGTCAAGCAGAGCTACTAATAAATAGACCAATGCAATCATCATGTAGTATGATTAGTTCTAATTTTATAGCGACTTATGGTTCTAATACTAGAAAAATAGGATTTATATATCCTAATGATGCAGAAATTATTATGGCTAGTGCATATGACCTTGGCTCAAATGTATTTGGAGAAGGTTTAGTTAATAAAGAAAAAGGAACCACTCTTGCTACACCAAGTGTTATAGAAAGAATAGGAAAAGAAAGAGCAAAAGAAAAAGGTGAAGATTTATATTCATCAACTTGTTATAATGAGATTCTTGTTAATGCTAAACCATGTGGTATTGTAGTAATAGGATTAGGAGAAAAAGACATAAATATAGCTTATCAAGAAGCAAAAGATCTATCCTTAAAAATGAATTTACCACTATACTTTATTGATACTATGCAATATAAAGATAATTTATCGGAATCAGATAAAAACTATATAGCATTTCATTCACTATTATCATATCTAGGAATTTCTACAAATGACTTAATGTACCAGATTAGTCAAAATAATGGATATAATGAAATATTGGAACTCATTAATACTTACCAAGAACAAATTATAGATATATTCTTAACTCTAAAACAAAATAATCAACTAAATAAAGAAAATATGTGTAAAAATTTAAGTACTATAATAGATATTTCTAATACAAAAGGTAAAATTAGATAAAAAAAGGAGAAAAATTGAAGGAGCTTAAAATGGAAAATATGTTAATTTATAGTGTTAAAGAAGTTGCAAAAATATTACATACTAGCCCTAATTA
>CAKOOQ010000038.1 GCA_934098555.1 uncultured Bacilli bacterium | reverse complement strand
CTTGTAAAGAGCGATGATATGACATTAGAAAAAGCATTATACCTTTTCGTGTGTGATGATACTAAAAAGTTAAATGCCATTTATGAGGGTGATAGATTAATGAAAAAGTTAATGAAAGAAAATGAAGATTTACTAAGAGATTTTGATGAAATGCTTTATTATGACCGAGACAAAATGTTTTTAAATGCTTGTTATGATAAAGGACATAGTAAAGGTAAAAAAACGTAATATAGAAATTGCTAAGTAACTCCTAAAAATTGAAGTTCCTATTGAAAAAATAATGATAGTGACCGGCTTAAGTGAAAAAGAAATTTTGAATTTGCAAGGCTAAAAAAATGACTCGGGAATTCCCGAGCCATTTTTAACGGAAGTAAAAGAGAACAAAGATGCCTAAGCATAAGCAGTAAATAGAGAATTTCCACAAACTTCCTTTTTGAACCATATTAGATAAAATACGGTAAGAGAAGAAAGTAACAACTCCAGCACAAAGCATTCCCACAAAGTAGTAACCCCACAAAGAAGCTATTGCACTATCGCCAATCATATCTAAGACGCCTAAACCCATAGAGGCAACGGATACCGGAAAGTATAGCATAAAAGTATATTTTAAAGAACTTTTGCGTGATAGTCCACAAAGAAGGCAACCTACTAAAACGGTTCCGCTTCTACTAATACCAGGAAGTAAGGCCACCATTTGCATAAGTCCTATAATAATGGCATCTTTATATGTGATATCATAATCTTCTTTTTTACCTTTACTATTTTTAACTAAGAAAAGCATAAGGGAAGTGATGAGAAAGGCTATACCTAAGAAAGTCATATTCCCAGATAAAGTGTCAATTTTGTCTTTGAATAAGACCCCCGCTATGCCAACAGGCACACTTCCTAGAATAATTAAAAGAGAATATTTAAAATCTTTTTGATACTCTTTTCTTTTCTTCTTATTAAAGATATAACCAAAGAAAGCAGTAACAAGTCTTACAATATCTTTCCAAAAAATAAGTAAAATAGCAACAAAGGAACCAAAATTAACGACAATTTCAAAGTTGACATCTGTTAGCATATTGGTATTGAATAAATTTTTAAACAAAACAAGATGGCCACTTGACGAGATAGGCAAAGGTTCCGTTAGACCTTGTAAAATTCCCAGTAAAATATATTTAATCCACTCCATAAAATCACCTTACAACATTATATACTAATTTTTTTAATAAAGAAATAAAATGTTAAAAAAGGTGACGATTCCATGCGTATTTTTTATTTTATTTGTGGTCTTTTCTTTTGTTCTTTCTTTTTCTTTTTGACACTTCTTTACATAAATCTTTTCTTTTTTGGGTATACTTTATTAGAATTTGTTTATTTTATTATTAAAAGAGGTATTTTGATCTATCTAATTATCGGCATTATCTTAATTATTTGGTCTAAGAAAGAGAGGAAAAAATAAATGCTATATTATTATGATTTACTTGTTAATTTAGATGATGAACTATGGGATTACTATGAATGGGAAAAAACAGACTCACTCACATTATTTAAAAAAGTTCCTTTTATAAGAATAAATGAACTAGCGATTAAAGATTTTTTAGAATATCAAATTTCTTTGGATAAAGAGTGGATAAAACCTTACTTAAACAAGGCTATTTTAAAAGACAACAAACGTTTTTCGGGAATTTTGTTTTCGAGTTTAAAAGAGGCTGTTTTTTTAGAGTTTAATGAGGAAGGGAAAGTTTTATCAAAAAGTAAAGTGTTAATGGAAGATTGGAACAATATTTATGAAGTCGTCGGGGAAAAAGAATGTCACGAGGTTTTATATGAAAAAAAGGAAAAGCTTTCTCTTCGAAAAGAGTTTCGACAAGCCTTAAAAGAAAAACATTTTTTAGAGGTTGAAATAAATTCTTTAGAAGGCAGTCAAAATAAGAGTAAATGTGCTTATATTTATTATGAATTTTTTAAAGAAACGACGGATGATTTTTCTTATATGATAAAAAGATTAAGAGAAGAAATGGCCAAACCTTATACGCTAAAAATGCATGAAGTCTTTTTACTTATTAAAATGACTTATAAGGAGTGTTTATGAAAATTTTCCTTTTCTTGGGTTTATTTCTTTTTTCAGGATGTGTTTCTAATAATGCAAAAACACCCGTGATAGATTACTTAAATGCTTATCAAAATCATAGTAAAAAAGTTACCTCTTCTTTAAACGAATTGATTCAAAATGAAAATTTAAACGCTAAACAACAAGAAATTTATGCTCTTATTATGAAAAAACAATATGTTGATTTAAAGTATCACATTGATAATGTGACATATGATGGGGATAAGGCCCTCGTGAGTGCAACCATTGAGGTTTATGATTACAATAACGCGGTTAAAAAAGCCAATGAAGCTTACGAAACCAATAAAGAACAATCTTATAAAGACTTACAACTCGATTATATGAAAAAAGAAAATAAGCGTATTAAATATACCTTGACCTTTCTGGTTTATTTAGATAATGATACTTGGAAACTTGAAAATCCTAATTATATTACCTTACAAAAAATTCACGGCATTTTTACCGGTTAAAAGAATGGACTAAAAGAGTCCTTTTTTTCATATAATGAAACAAGGTGATACCTTATGAAAGGAATATATTTTGCTATAGGATTTTTTTTCCTTTTTTTACCTATCAAAGCATCTTCTTTAGCGGAAAGTTATGTTGTCATGGACTTTGATTCCGAAAGAGTTCTTTTTTCTAAGGAACCTCAAAAAGAAAAATTAATTGCAAGTACCACCAAGATTATGACCTGTTTAATTGCTCTTGAAAAGGGAAATTTAGAAAGTGAAAGAACCGTTGGCGAAGAAGTTTTAAAGGCTTTTGGAAGTGCCATTTACTTACAAGTGGGAGAAAAAATACGCTTGAAAGATTTGCTTTATGGTCTTATGCTTCGAAGTGGCAATGATGCGGCTATTGAGATAGCTTATCATATTGCTGGTAATACCGATAATTTTGTTTCTTTAATGAATGAAAAAGCCGTGGAACTGGGGATGAACCATACTCATTTTATAAATCCTCATGGTCTTGAAAATGAAAAAGAAGAAGGAAATATATCGACTGCCTATGATATGGCTCTTCTTATGCGTTACGCTCTTTTAAATGACACCTTTAAAGAAATTATTCATACAAAAAGTTATAAAGCAAGCACCTTAAACAAAAGTTATGTTTGGCAAAATAAAAATAAACTTCTTTTTTCTTATGAATATCAGTTGGGTGGCAAAACCGGTTTTACGAAAAAAGCCAAAAGAACACTTGTCACAGCTTCTTCTAAAGATGAGAAAACCTGTATAGTTGTCACCTTAAACGATGGCAATGATTTTTTAGACCATAAAAATTTTTGCGAAGAGGTCTTTAAAAATTACGACCGGGTTCTTTTACTTGATAAAGATAATTTTGTTATTGATGAAGAAAATCTCACCAAGTACTATATTAAAGAAAATTTATATGCCCTTTTAAAAGAAGAAGAAAAAAAGAACCTGCAAATAAAAATTAATTTAGATAATACAAGTCAAGAAGAAAGAGTGGGCGAAGCTTTCGTTTATCTTGGGGATACGCTTCTTTCCAAAACCGATATCTATCAAGAAATAAATAACCCAATTAAAGAAAATTTCTTTGTCAAATTTTGGAGGTGGCTTACACATTGGTAACCTATATTTTTGTTTTTTTTATCGCGGTCGGTGCCATCTTCTCTTTTCTTACAGGTAATGTTGAAAGTTTAAATAGTCAAATTTTAAAAGGTGGTTTAGATGGCATTAATCTTCTTTTAGATATGATGCCTTTACTTGTTTTATGGACAGGAATTATGCAAATCGCCGAGGATGCCGGTGTTTTAGAAAAATTTTCTGCGCTTGTTTGTCCTTTTTTATCCAAACTTTTTCCCTCTTTACCTAAAAATCATAAGGCTTTATCTTATATTGCTAGTAATATAGCCGCCAATGCTTTAGGTCTTGGTAGTGCCGCGACACCTTTTGGCTTAAAAGCTATGGAATGTATGCAAGAAGATAACCCTCAGAAAGATACAGCCACCGAGGCTATGATAACCTTCCTTGTTTTAAATACGGGTGGTGTTACCTTGGTACCAACGACGGTTATTGCTTTAAGAGCCATGTATCAAAGTGCCAATCCTTCTGAGATTATTTTGACAAGTATTTTAGCAACACTTTGTTCTAATATTTCGGGTCTTATTTACGATTATATAAAAAGGAGAAAAAATGCAAATATCTAATTATATTGTGCCTCTTTTTGTTTTAGGTATTATTTTATATGCTTTTAAAAAAAGAGTGAATGTCTATGATTCTTTTTTAAAAGGGGCGAAAGAAGGCCTTATTACCACCTTTAATATTGCCCCAGCGGTTATCGCGATGGTTTTTGCAACAAATTTGTTTTTAAATTCTCATTTTCTTGAGTTTATTTTTTCTTATTTTACACCTTTTTTAAACCGGATTGGCCTTCCTATTCAAGTGTTACCAATGGCCCTTGTAAGACCCATTTCTGGGACAGCTTCCCTAGCTATTATGACCAATATTTTTGAATTATATGGGCCCGATTCTTTCGTAGGAAGATTAGCCTCTAACTTACAAGGGTGTACCGATACGACAATTTATGTCTTGGCCCTTTACTTTGGCTCCATAAAAGTAACCAAAACGAAACATGCCTTAAGCGCGGGTTTATTTGCGGATGCTGTCGGTGTTATCATGGCTTTTTTGATTACTTCTTTCTTTTTTTCTTGAAAAAATATAATTTTTTAAACCCTTTATTTATCGTGATTTACAGCTAAAACAAAAACAAATGTATGCATTTAAAAATCAAAAAATTTGACAAATAGGAATAAGCTATTGTATAATGAGTTCACTTTCTGGAAAGAAGAAGGATGGTTTAGAAATGAAAAAATTACCCTCGGTGAAAGCCGTTTTACTTGCAATCACCGTTATATGTAGTATTGAAATTTTTACAAATCTAATAGAAGGAATCACAATTATTTCATTAGACAGTGCGTATACAACAGCTTCTAATGCCGTAATTGAATCGGTTATGTTAAAAAATCAAACGAAAAAACTAAAAGAAAAAGAATTAAAGTTTGATGAAAAAGAACTAAAACAAGAAATAGAAATTATAAGTTTAAAAGCATCAACACCTGTCATTGTCCATGAGGGCATGACAATGGATGAACTTGCTTTAAAGTTAAATAACAGTCTAAGTAGTACATTAAGTGGATACGGAATGAGTTTTGCTAAATATTCTATTCAGTATGGCGTAGACCCTTATTTAGCTTTAGCCATTACTTTACTAGAAACAGGTTGTAAATGGGGTTGTAGCTCTATGGTTACAAAGTGTAATAATGTAGGTGGTATGAAGGGCGCAGGAAGTTGTCTTGGTACCTCTTACGCTACTTTTCAATCTTTAGATGCTGGTATTGAAGCTATGATAAGAAACTTAGCTAATAATTATATTCAAAAGGGTCTTGTTACACCTGAACAAATAAATACCAAATATGCGACAAGTAGTACATGGGCTTATAAAGTTAATAATTATATAAATGCCATTAGGAATGCTTAAGAAAGTTAGATAGTCATATCTAATTTTTTTATGCTTTAAACTGATATCATGTAATAAACGTGAATATAAAAATTTAGGATTTTTCCTTTTGTTCATATTTATTACTAGATTTTTTCTAAAAATTTTTCTCTTGAAAAAGGGAGGAATTATCTGTATAATTGTTTTATGAATTAGAATAAAGAGGTCGATAAAATGAATAATGAAAATCAAAACTTTAATCAAATACCCGTACCTAATAATACGAATGGCATGTCAAATGATATGCCAATGCCTAATAACAATACAATGAATGTAGACAGTTTAGGTTCTATGGGTACACAGAATTTAGATACGTTAAATACGACAATGCCCGGTGTTATTCCTAATGCCAGTCCTGTTAATTTAAATCCACCTGGAATGATTCCTCCTGCAGTTTCTGCCGAACAAAATGAGGCTCCAACAGTCGAGCCTTTAATGGGAACCAATATAGGGCCTAATAATAATGTGAATTTAAATCCCCCACAATCTAGTATAAATACGGGTGTTAATATGAACAATATGGTTGGTGGTATGGTTCCTCCAACTAATAACACAAGTATGTTTGATGGCGTTCCTGTTCCTCCAAGTCCTTCAGCAGAGCCACCTAAAGAAAAGAAAAAAGGTAAAATGAACAAAATTCTTCTTATTGTTCTTATCATTGTACTAATTGCAGCTGTCGGTTTTGGGGTTTACTATTTTCTTGTTTTAAGTAAGAAAAATGCTGTTACGATTACACCTATCATCGGTAGTGAAATAGAGCTTGGTAGTCCGCTTACGGAAAATGTTTTAAGTTATGTTTCCTTATCCGGTATTACATCAAGTCAATGTACTTTAAAAAGTAATGTTGATGTTAAAAAAGCCGGTACGTATGAATGGAGTGTGACTTGTGGAAGTAAGACAACAGGTTCTAAAACGGTAACCGTTAAAGATACTAAGGGACCAGAAGTGAAAACCAAAGACCTTATTGTGGTACCAAATAAAGAAGTGAATCCTGAAGATTTTATTGAAAGTGCCACCGACGCTAGTGAAGACGAAGGCGAAATTTCCTTTGCTTTTGAAGATGAATCGACATTTGATGTCACAAAAGAAGGAACATATGATGTTACTATTGTGGCTTCCGATGCTTATCAAAATACAACCACTGTGACGGCTAAGTTAACGGTAAGTAACGATGCTCCAAGTCATTACTTAGAATGTGGATATGAAGATATTTCTAAAACATATCCTAAAGCTACCGTTAATGTTTATTTCCGTTATGGTATCACGACATCTAATACACTTTATGATAATGTTAAAATTGTTGAATATGTTTTTGATGATGAAACTTATGATGACGCTTTAGGTGATGTGACAGACGATGGTTTTGATGGTTTAAAAGGAAAAGTTATTACAAACGATACTAACTATACCATTCGTGTTGAAATAAACGTTACCAAAAATGATTTAGCTAAAGAATTTGGTGAAAGTACTTTTCCAGATACAGAAGATGAAATTGAATCTCTTCATGATAATCGTGGAGATGCTTGTACAAAAGAAGAATAAAAGTGATGCCTTGAACTGAACCCCAAAAGTTGGACAATTTATAAATATTTTCTACTTAGAGGATTGTAACCTGTAATTCACGGGAGACAATCCTTTTAATTTAACTTTAATTCTATCATAATTGTAATAAC
>CAKOOQ010000037.1 GCA_934098555.1 uncultured Bacilli bacterium | reverse complement strand
CAATAATATTTATTTTAGTTTGTCCCAAGCTACTCAAATTGACTTTTTTACTTAGTTTTCAAAGATCGTTTTCTTTGTTGCTTTCACAACATGTTTTACATTTTACACTATTTCAAATGTAAATGCAAGTGTAAATTTGAAGTTTTTTAAAAGTTTTTTATATCTTTTAAAGTCTCATATTTCCTTGCTTTTCTGTGCCTTTTTTCAAGGTACGTTTTACATTCTACATTATTTGTAATGTAAATGCAAGCGTTTTTTCGGCTTTTTTACAAATTTCAATTTTTAACCGAATTTCTTTCCAGGACACGATTTAGATTCTACCCTATTTTATACGAGAATGCAAGCATTTTTAGAACTTTTTCGGCCGTTTTTTTATTCTTTTTCACTTTCTTTTATTTTTAAGAATTTTTGATAAAAATTGAGGACAATTTCTTTTTGAAAAGGATAGGCATTTTTCTTCTTTAATTCGATTAATTCTGACAAAGAATTTTCCACAATTTTGTTTAAATCTTTGCTATATTTCATAAGGTAACGATGATATTTGTATTCATTACGATCTAAAACACGAAATCCTCCATCGGGAAACACCCGTAAATCTAAGTCATAATCAATATATTTAATGGTTTTACCATCAATAATATATGGTGTTGCAATATTACAATAATAAAATAAACCGTTTTTCTTTAGTTGGCCAATGATATTAAACCATTTATGTTTATAAAAAAATAAAACAGCTGGTTCACCGGTACAATGACTTTCACCATTGTGTTCGATAAGTTTGGTTCTGTCATTGGCAACGACAAGCATTTCATCCGTAACATAAACAACGGTAGCCTCTTCACTTGTTTGGTCTAAAAAGCCATTATGTTTAAAGCATTCTATCTTAAGTTTGTCTCCTATTTTAATTTCTTCCATAATTACTCCGTCTCCAAAACTATTATACCTAACTTTTATTTTTTTATAAAGAAAAAGAACTTAGCTCATAAGTTCTAATGCTTTATTTAATTGGTCATCGGTATAGGTACCATCTTCATTTTGGGTAATGTTTTCTTCATAATCAGGAGAAAGACCAAAACCGTCTATACATTCTCCTGTTGGAGTAAGCCATCTTGCCGAAGTATATTTGACCATGCTACCATCTTCTAATTGTTTTGTTTGCTGCACTTTTCCTTTTCCATAAGAGATTTTACCAATCAATTTAGCCCCATAGCTTTCCTTTAAAGACGCCGCTAAAACTTCACTTGCTGAAGCCGTATTTTCATTAATTAAAACCGCAACAGGATACGTTCTTTTCTCATCGGTTTCATCTTTATAAACCGTAGTACCCTCTTTACCTTCTAAACTATAAATAGTTTTGCCTTTTTCTAAAAACATACTAGCAATATCAGTGGCTCCTTTTAAGTAGCCGCCCGTGTTTTCGCGTACATCAATAATAAGGCTATCTATCCCCTTACTTTCCAAATCCGTCAAGCCTTTTTTAAATTCTTCACCCACTTTTTCCGTAAAAGCATCAATAAAGATATACCCTATTTTTTTATCATTTTGTTCATATATATGGGTTGTTAAAGGCGTATTAATAACTTCCGGTACTACTTTAAAAGTAATTTCTTCACTATCACGAGAAATTGTCAAAGTATTTTCTTTGGTTTTATCAATTAAATTTGCCACTTCTACTTGAGACTTATCTTCCGTAGACGTACCATTCACACTTAAAATCTTATCCTTTTCCTTTAAACCAGCCCGAAAAGCTGGTGTATCTTCGTATACTTTAACGATTTCATTACCATTTGTAATAGAAATACCAATACCTTTAAATGTACCACTTAATTTACTCGATAAACTATCGGTTTCACTTTGATTTAAATACGTTGAATAATCTTCACGCAAATATTTCAACATAGCCGCAATCGCCGCATCTATCATCTTTGTTTTATCAATATCTTTATAATAATTTTCATCTAAACTATTATAAACTTTCAAAAATTCTTTTAATGCACTATCATCATTTAAACTAGCCGAGCCCAAAACAAGTTTGCTGTTGTTATAAATAATAAGTCCTGTTGTGATACTTGTTATAATAGAAGTCACAACAATAATAAGTGCTACACTTTTTAAACTAAAACCTTTTTTAGTTTTCAATTTCATCACCTTACTCTTAATCATGGTATCATATTTTTAAGCAAAAGAAAAGAGACTAAAATTTGGTCTCTAACTCACTTTTAACTTACTAGCAATTTTGTCTATACCTTCAATGTACTCTGTTATTTTACCCTTTTTAATATGAAGTAAGGTACCATCTTTCATTTTTAAATCACTAATTTTTTTAGCATTAGGATTGGAACCTTCGGTAACATAATAATCTTTATTAAAGGCACTATTTAATTTTAAATAATAAATCTTAATAGGATTTTTTTGATTACTTGTATAGTAATTACCATAGGTAACATAACTATTGGCATCTACGCCTTCGGTATCATACGCTAAGACATAGTACTCGCTTTCGGGATTATTTAAGATAGTTCCCACAATGGCGCTCGTTGTACTCACCTCACCTGTTTGATATTCATAATCACTTGCTTCCTCTTTTAAGAAAAAAGAACTCAACACAAAAGCAAGAATGATAATTATAATGACGAGTAATAGAATAAGAAAAAATTTTTTCATTTCTTCGGTTTCTTCCGTTTTATATTTCAATGTTTGCTTTTTCATACCATCACCTATCAACCATTATACATAATAAAGAAGCGAAAAGCAACGATACTTTTCGCGAAAATTATTTTTCTTTACTTACTGTTGTGTTGTTATTTCCAATACTTTTTCCTATAGAAAGAAGTTCACTTGCGGATAAATCACTACCAACTAAGTAGTAACTCATATCCCCGATAGTCCAAGTAAGACTATTATTTCCTAAAGCCCCAATGGTGCTACTAACAACAAGAGGTTCGCCATAAACAGGAATAATTTCAAATTCATTTGCCGCACTTGCTTTTTCTTCGATAAGAACAAAGTTTTTATCACCGGCGAATGTTAAAATAATTCTATCCCCCTCATCGGTTTTTACTTTATCACTTTTTGATAAGTAAGTATTAGAAGGTACATATAAAGGATAAAGAATATCATTTATAGAACCTGTTGTTTTAGAGTCACATTCTTCCTTACTCTTATCGCAGTTTTCTTCTTCTTTTGTATTATCATCGGTTGACTCTTTAATATAGTCTTCTAATTTAAAGTGTGTTTCTTTTAAACCCGCTTTATAATCGATTGAAGAAAATGTCACTTTCATTTTCAATTTATCTTGCTCATCATAAACTTCATTTTTCTTAATATTCCCCTCTTTATCTAATGTTGTTTTTTGATATTTAAGCTCAGGATTATTCGGATAATTAACGGTCGATTTAACGATAAAGTTATTATTTTCTTCCGTGACACTTTTATTTGTATCATTTTTCATATCTTTAGCAATTGAACTTAATAAATAAGCTTGACTGGAATTATTTGGCCAATCACTTTGGAATTTAAAGCTTTTATTTAAAGAAGGCGTAATGACATAAACCGCGTCACTGTTTCTTAAAATAATTTGTTCATGGTTGTTCGTTTGGTTTACCATAATTGCTTTATAAAAGTTATCTTGAAGGTAATTTACTTCTAAACTGTAAGTGAAGGTTTCCTCATCCGCATAAATTTCCATGTTGCCTTTTAACACATAACTTTTCGTATCACTTACTTTTTTAGAAAAGTTATCGACCACTGTATCGGCACTTTCTTTTTGACACCCACATAAAAGGGTAAAACAAAGAAGTGTTAAAGTGAGTATTTTTTTCATTTCCACCACATTCCTTTTCTAGTCTATCTTATGGATGGCTCTTAAAATTTATGAATAATAATTTTAAGTTTGTTCATAATAGCTAATGAAAGTAGGTGGATACATGGAAGTTTTATATAAAATTTGTTTGACTTTTGCCATTATTGGAGCCATAAACTGGGGACTCATCGGTTTATTTGACTTCAACCTTGTCACAACACTTTTTGAAACTGGTTCAATGCTTGTCAAAATTATTTATACTCTTGTTGGTATCAGTGGTCTAGTAAGCATCGGTATTTTGTTTCATCATATTGATGACCATCCTTTTGAAAAATAAAAATGACTCGCTCGTAGTCATTTTTATTTATACATTTTAAGAAGCACTAATAACAACGCTTACTTTATTAGATACCACAAATTTTACTCTGGAATCAGTATTTTCCAGTTTTACTTCAACTTCATACGTTCCTACTGTATAGTTTGTTAAATCAATATAAGCCGAAATGTTTGTTTCACTGATAGAATCAATCACCGATTGGACACCTTTTACTTGAATAGAAATTGGGTCATTATTCGTACGATTAACGGTCAACCCGCTACTTAAGTTATTGGCTTTGATATTCGTAATATTCATTGTTTTTTGCCTTTCATCGCCAAAAGTAACCACAATTTTAACATCATTTTCACTGATAGAACGAACACCACTTGGTTTTTTAATATCGGCAATTCTTGTTAGAGCCCCGCCGGTTCCCGCACCATTGACATCAATAACAACCGGTACGCTTTCAATTTTATCAATTTCCTCTTTTTCACCATATATATCAACCGTATAGTTTGTTTTACCATTCATGGTAATCGAAGAAATAGCTTTACCAGCCACTAGGTCACCTGTCGTTGTCACCACAATTGGGACGGTTTTTTTAGAAGTACTAAAGGAAATACTTGCACCAAGAGTTCCAGGAACAATTTCAACATTATCAAGACGATTTCCAGCACTATCATAAGCAGCTAAAGGAATATTATCTATTTCATAAGTAATCGCTTCCGTAAACTTAGAATTACTTAAATCAATTAATGCCTTAACGGTAGCAATTTTATTAAGAGCATCTTGAGCCCCTTTGACAACAACCGTATTTTGATTTAATGTTACACTAGAAATAGAGAATTTTTCATTTAATTTGTCCTCATTCATAAGTTCATAAGAAACACTTTTTTCTTCACTGACTTTATTTTTAATAATAACGGTAACATAAGCAGGATCTAATTTATAGTTAATATTATCGACAGTTTGTGTATACGTTAATGCCACTTTTCTTGGTGTGTCACTCGCTTCATAATTGGATAAATCCAGTCTTACTTGATGATCTCCTAGTTGTTTAGCTAAGTATAAAGAACTTTTACGTCCCGTTAAGATAATATCAGCACTATCAACCAAACCTTCAACCACATATTTTTCCTTATTATAAATAACCGTGACAGGTTCATTTGATAATATCTCAGCTTCTGTTTCCACTAAAGTAATTACTTGTGAATCCACTAAGAAGAAAAAGGTAACCGCTAAAACAAGGGAAAAATAAACTAAAACCAAAGGACGATTTAAAAACTTTTCAATATGTAAAGGATTATTTTTTAACTTTTCAGAAAAGAAATATATAACACGACTGACAGGTGTTACTAAACCTTTATCAATCATTGAATAACATTTTTTAAAAAACTTTTTTATCTTATTCATTTATATCATCCCCCTCCTCTTTTTGAGAATCTCCATCATAGAATATTTCTGTTTTTGGTTTTAATTCATCCATTAACATCATTCTAAAATCATCAAGGGTTAAATTATAATGAAGTTCACCATCACACGCGATACTAATACGACCTGTTTCTTCCGATACTACAAGAGCAATAGCGTCGTATTCTTCAGCGACTCCTAAAGCAGCACGGTGTCTGGTACCTAGCTTTTTACTGACACTTGGATTCATACTCGTTTTAAAAACCGCGCCAGCACAGGTGATTTTATCGCCCTGAATAATAACACCCCCATCATGTAAAGGACTATTTGGATAAAATAAGTTACTTAATAATTCACTTGAAATATCGGCATAAATTTTCGTCGCTTGATTAATATATTCTTGTAAAGAAACATCTTTTTCAATAACAATTAAAGCCCCGATGCGATTTCTCTTTAAATATTCAACAGATTTCATAACTTCGCCAATCATTTTTTCTCGTTCATCGCCAGTTAAAACTTTATGACGCCCTAAAAGTTGCGTTCTTCCAATACTTTCTAACATATTTCTTATTTCCGGTTGGAAAACCACAATAAGAGCAAGAGGTCCCCATTCCACGACATATTCAAGTAAAAGACCTACTGTATAAAGGTTAAGAATCTTACTTAAAATTTCAATACAAATAAGAAGTAAAACGCCTTTCACAATTAAAATCATTTTTACATTATTTCGGATATTTTTTAAAATAAAGTAAAAGAGTAGCCAAACAATACAGATATCTAGTATTTTGGTAAATAAAGACCAAACTGATAATAATGTCATCTATAATACACATCCTATTCTAAAGTCAATTATAGCAAAATTTTTAGGCATATTCCACTTTTTTATTTACGACTCATTTTTTTTGTGATTTTCAACCATCTTTTTCATTTTTATAAAATGATGATTAATACCACTCTTACCTATTTTATAATCTGTTTCTAAGCTGATAATTTCACTAAGTTCTTGATAAGAGCTCTCAGGATATTTTAAACGATACCGAATAATCTCTTTTGTTTTATCATCTAATAAATCCATTAAATCATGTTCTTTTAAATAGGCAATATCTTCTAATTGGCGCATCCCAGTTAAAGTAGTTTTTTCTTGATTGGCAATTTCACAATTGTTTAAACGATTCACCATGTTCTTGTGATCACGATAAATTCTAATATCTTCAAAAGAAAACAACGTATTAAAAGCTTTAAACATCCGAATCATATCACTAATTTCTTCAGCACTTTTTAAATAAACCATATATTTATTATTTCTTTCTAAAACTTTGCCATCAAATTTCATTTCTAAAAGTAATTTATTTAAAAAATTAGCATCCTCTAAAGTATTTAAAACAAATTCCAAATGATAACCACTCGTACTTGGGTCACTTATAGAGCCGGTAACAAGAAAGGCTCCTCTTACAAAAGAAACCATTTCTTCTGGTGTATCAAAATCACTCCGTGAAGATTTTTTATTAATATTTAAACGACTTAAAATCGTTTCCATGTTATTTTTTATTTCTAAAATATAAATTTGTTTTGCTCTTAATCTTTTTTGGTTACGAACAATAATATGCGGTGTGATATTAAAAATGCTTTTAATATCCTTAAATACCCGTCTAGCCACACATCCATTTTCAAAAGTAATCGTAATTTTATTTGTTATATGAGCATCATATCTTAAAATAGCCGAAAGTTCACTGCGTATCTCTAAAGAATTTATCTCTTCCCGACATATTTCTTCTTTAAGTTTTGTTGAAAAAGTCATCTTTTCACCACCAGAACCCATTATAAAGAAAAACAGTTCTAAATGCAAGAACCGTTTCAAAAATAGCCTAAAACAT
>CAKOOQ010000036.1 GCA_934098555.1 uncultured Bacilli bacterium | reverse complement strand
GACTTTTATATTATATAGTACTTATCGAAACTTCCTTTAAAGAGGTTTCGGCAAAATCGAGAAATCTATTTTTGCCTATCTTCTCTTGTTATCATATTTAAAATTTTAGTAGTCATCAAAAAAACAATGGTCATGTTTGCATATAACAATGAGAAGAAAATAGTCTTTGATTCTACTCTGAATCTTAGACCAAGCTAAAAAACACATATGTCTACGGATTGCATATGTGTTTTCTTTTCTAACGAAATGGATAGTAATAATTATATGAATATTGTCCAAATGGAACTCCAGGTGGGGGCATCATAGGCCCTTGATTTGGAGCTACATTATAAATAGGCCTTGGTCTTGTAAGACCTACGGCTGCACCACCCGTAACAGCGCCGACCAAAAAAGGAAAGATAAATTGTCGGTCGCCATTTGGCGCATAATTATAATGGGTATATGGATACATCTTTATTCTCCTCTCGTAAATAGATTATGCCAAAAAAAATCAGGTTACTGGATATTCGCCTAATTTTTCTTTGTTTTCTTTGATGTTTTAGAAGAAGTTTTTTTCTTAGCAGGAGTTTTTTTAGCTTTTTTTGGAGCTTCTTTTTCTAATTCATCCACAACACCTTTTAAAGAAGCCGTGACATTTTTTTTCACTTCGCTGGCTGCCTTTTCAACAATTGGTGTATCATTTTTCTTTGCTTCTTCTATTAATTCATCACATTTTTCTTCCACAATTTGAATCTTTTCTTCGGCCATATCCTTAGCTGTTTCTTCATCCAAATTAGAAAGTTCTTTTTTTATTTCGCTTACTTTATTAAAGAAAGCGGCTTTTGTTTCTTCTATATCAATATCTTTAATAGTATCAACAAGATCATTAAAGGATTTTTTTAAATCTTCTCTTGTTTTGCTTCCCTCTTTTGGCGCAAGTAAGATACCTAAACCAGCGCCTATTAAAGCACCTGTCGCGAAAGAACGAAATTTACCCATTATTCTTATCCTCTTTTCTTTTAACCACCTCATTTGTTTTCTTTTTACTTTGAAAAAGACTAACAACTAGGGAAGTAATTCCCTCGACAACCTTGTCAGCAACAAGAACAATCTTATCCGTGGTGGTATCAATTATATGAAAAAGACCATCTAAAGATTTCACTTTTTCATTAACATTGTCAACCACTTTTTCTACCTTATCTAAAGTAATTAAACATTTAATAGCTAAAACAATCCCAATAATTAAAATAATAATTAATAAAATATAAATAATAATGGGTAGAAATTCTAATAAAAAACTCATCTTATTCATCCTCCTTATTTTCATACATAGAATCAATTAAATCAAATAAATCATTTTCGAAAGTATCATTCTCGGTGTCTTTTTTATCTTCGACAGGTTTAGGTTGCTTTTTCTCTCTTTGATCTAGTTGTTCTAAGTTCATTGGTACATCTAATTTTTCATCATCTTGTAGATTGATTTCTTCATAAGAAGAAGCTTCTAATAGTTCATCAATTGTTTTTTCCTTAGGAACCGTACTTCTCTTAGGAGGATTCATTTTCTTTTCAATATCCTCTTCTAAAGTTCCAAAGGCTTTTTTACGAACATCATCCACATCTACCGCTTTTTTCTCGTCTTTAGCTAAAATAATATCTTCCTTTTTGTAATTCTTGTCCAAAACTCCATAAACAGGTGAAATAACCGGTGATGGCTGAAATTTATGCTTACTTAATGTTGTATTTTTAGCTTCATAGGCTCTGCCTTTAATTTCAGGAGCCTTAATTTTAACATCATTATCTTTTTTAGTTTTTGGTCTTTCATAATCAAATAAGTTGATGCCCATACTTCTATTTGGAATGGTATCTTTCGCCATTTTTTGTTCTTTTTTTACTTCTGTAAATTCTTCTTCATCAAAAACAGGAAAATCAAAAGACTTTTCACTGTGAAACTCTTCTGCATTTAAAGACGGAATATCTTCTTCCAGTGACACACTCTTCTTAATAGGTTCTTCTTTCACAACCTCTTTTACGACTTCTTTTTTGGGTTCCTCCACAGGAACTTCTATTTCTTCTTCTTCAAACAATACATTTTTTAATTTATTAAATAATCCCATGATTACCCTCCATCTTACTTCCGAATAAAGTCGGGGTCAACATTATCTTCTTTATCTTCATATTGACCATATTCTTCAACAATTTTTAAATAGCCACTTTCGGTCTCGGCACTTTCAAAAATATTATGCTCTACTTCGTTCGTCTTCAAAATATCTTCACTCATTAAACTATCTAAAACCTTGTCTTGATAATTTATCGAACTTAGTATACTCATCGCATAGGTAACAGCTTTATTCATATCTTTTTCTTTATCTACTATTACTTCTATTTTAGCATAATTATACATGATTTCAATAAAATATTTGTTATTTTCCGTATTTTTTATTTCGACATAACCAAACATATTATTGCCTTCAATGGCTCGGCTATAATAAGCATTCGCGTTAATTTTATAATCTTTTTTTATCTTTTTATAATAACTTACTCGGTCCACATACATATAATAAATATGATTTTCTTGTTCTAATATTTCATTACTTTCTTCATGTGATAACAACCTCATCCCTTTAGGGACATAATAGGTATAACCGGCTCGGTAAATATTTTTTAATTTAGACGCCGTGGCAGTTTCACTTAAAAGCGTATCTAAAGAAGTATTTTCTACTCTTGTACAGCCTACTACTAAAAATAAAACCAAAAGTATCAAACTTATCTTTTTTGTCATACATACGCTCCTTAACTAGACCAGTATATCAAAGTTTTTTTTAAAAAGGTAGTTTTAAGTTCCCATTTTTCATCATTTTCATCAT
Source organism: uncultured Bacilli bacterium (assembly GCA_934098555.1). Classification (GTDB taxonomy): domain Bacteria; phylum Bacillota_I; class Bacilli_A; order RF39; family UBA660; genus Ventrenecus. The sequence goes on along the minus strand of CAKOOQ010000036.1, from coordinate 4,866 downwards.
TTTTTTCATTTCTTCAAATTGATTTAAGAGACGATTAATTTCTTCAACCGGTCTTCCTGAGCCTTTACTGATTCTTAACTTACGACTATTTTTTAAAACCTCAGGATGTTTTCTTTCATAAGGAGTCATAGATAAAATGATAGCCTCGACATGTCCCATTTGTTTTGGATCAATAGATACGTTATTAAGGCCCATTTTTCTAGCTTGCGGAAGCATTTTAATGATATTTTCAAGAGGCCCTAATTTTCGAATTTGTTTTAAATTATTAAGGAAATCTTCTAAATCGTATTTGCCACTCATCATTCTTTCGGCTTCTTTTTTAGCTTCGTCTTCCGAAATGATGTTTTCAACCTTTTCAGCAATGCCCATAATATCGCCCATATCTAAGATACGTTCGGCCATACGTGTTGGAAAAAAAGGTGATAGACCATCTAACTTTTCAGAATCACCCACAAATTTAATAGGAACATTGGTTAAATGACGAACGGATAAGGCCACACCACCTTTAGTATTACCATCTAGTTTTGTTAAAATACAACCCGTTAAATGAAGATTTTTATTAAAGCCTTCAATCACATTGATAGCATCTTGGCCCATCATGGCATCTATAACAAGTAACACTTCATGAGGTTTATAAGTTTCTTCAATTTCTTTTAATTCCGCCATTAAAGCTTCATCGATATGAAGACGCCCTGCTGTATCAATAATAATATAATCATTTTTATTTTCTTTGGCATAGTCTAAAGCATTTTTAATGATTTCAACCGGCTTTTTCTTTCCTTCTTCATAAACCGGAATGTTTAAACTTTTACCCACTTCTTTTAATTGGTCAATCGCCGCGGGACGATAAATATCGCAAGCCACAAGTAAAGGATGTTTCGCTTCTTTTTTACGTAAGTAATTCGAAAGTTTGCCGGCCGTCGTAGTTTTTCCAGAGCCTTGTAAACCGACAAGCATTAAAATGGTTGGATTTTTACTGGTTTCTAAAGGAGCTACTTCGCCCCCTAATAAAGCAATTAATTCATCTTTAACGATTTTAATAAATAACTCGTCTGGTTTAACATTCTTTTGAACCTCCATACCTAAAGCTTTGTCTTTCACATTTGTAACGAATTCTTTCACAACGGTATAGTTAACATCGGCCTCTAATAAAGCCATTCTTATCTCCCGCATGGCTTCGCCAATATTTTCTTCGGTAATAGATCCCATACCTCGAATATTTTTAATAGCGTTCGTTAAACGGTCTCCTAAGTATTCAAACATAATTTTTCCTCTTTTCTAATTGATAATCTTATCCAGTTCTTTTTTTAATTTTTCATCGGCTAGTTTCTCACTAAAGTCAGTTAATTTTTCTTTCATTTCTTTCATATGTAAAATACTTTCGTATTTATCCAGTTTTTTTTCAACGATTTTAACCGTGTTTCCCACTGCACTACGAGAGATATTTAAATTCTCACTTATTTCTCCCAGTGAATAATTTTCTTCATAATAAAGAGCAAATATCTCCTGTTCTTTTAAGGTTAATAACTCTTTATAAAGATTAAACAAATCATTATAATTTAAAAATTTATTCATTGTCAATCATTCCTTTAAATAAACCATAAATATAGGCTTCAATATCAAAAGGTTTTAAATCTTCCATTTTTTCACCTAAACCGATAAATTTAACAGGAATGCCGACAGCTTCTTTAATCGCTAAAACAATACCACCTTTGGCTGTCCCATCTAATTTTGTTAAGACAATACCCGTAATATTGGTGATTTCTCCAAAACTTTTGGCTTGTAAAATACCATTTTGGCCTGTCGTTGCATCAATAACAAGTAACACTTCATGGGGAGCTCCAGGAATTTGTCTATCAATAATTCGATTTATCTTTTCTAACTCTTGCATCAAGTTTACTTTATTTTGTAATCTTCCTGCCGTATCCACTAAAACAATATCCACATTTTCTTCCTTAGCTTTTGCAAGGCCATCAAAAATAACACCAGCTGGGTCTTTACTTTCTCCGCCATAAAATAAAGAACCTGTTTTTTCACTCCAGTCTTTTAATTGCTCTACAGCACCCGCTCTAAAGGTATCTCCAGCAATCATCATCACTTTTTTGCCTTCATTCATATATTTATAGGCAAGTTTGGCGATACTAGTCGTTTTACCAACCCCATTTACCCCAACCATTAAAATAACGGTAGGTCCTTCTTTCGCTAAGTTAATTTTATCCGATAAAGATTCATTATTAACATAAATAATAAATAATTCATCAACAATAACTTCATTTAAATATTTTGTATCCGTAATATTTTCTTTTTTAACGCGGTCTTTCAAACGTTCTAAAAAGGAAAATACCGTATCCACCCCAATATCGGCCATAATTAAAATTTGTTCTAATTCATCAAAATATTCATCACTTACTTTATTATATTTAATACCTAAAAGACTTAATTTTGAAACAAAATCTTCTCTTGTTTTTTTCAAGCCTTCTTCATAATCTTTTAAATTTTCTTCTTCTGTTTGCGTTTCCTTTTTAGAAACCATATTTTTTAATTTATCAAATAATCCCATAATGTTTCCTCTTTCTAATATTCACATGTGTCACTTTCTAAGTATGTTTCTAAAGAATCATACGAGCCACTTTTCTTACGATAAACAACGATTTCTTTTTCCTTTTTACATATATTATTTTTATTTTCAAATAAACCCGATTTCACAAGCTCAGATATTGAAACGATACGATAGCAATTTTTATCTTTGGCTGTGATTTTTTCAGGATTGAAAGTATCTGGACAAGCCTTAAAATAATACTTTTTATTAGTAACATAAGTAATGGCTGTATCTTTTAAACTTTTTATTTGTTCTTCTAAAAGCTTATTTTTACTTTCTGTTAAAGTTTTTGAAACACTGGTTGCCGCAACCACCATCAAAAGGCCTAAAAGACTTATCACCGCAATGAGTTCAACTAATGTAAAACCTCGTTTGTTTATCATCCTTACCACCTGTTTCATTATAGCATTAAAACTTTACAATTACAATTTTTTGCGTTATAATTTTCCCAGCGAAACAACTTTAAACTTATTTTTTGAAAGGAGAAATTTATTAATTATGCAAAACAATAAGGATATCACGTCCGTCATTGCTTTAGGCGGGCTTGGTGAAGTTGGTAAAAATATGTATATCGTTTCACATCAGGACGAAATTATTATTATAGATGCTGGTGTTATGTTTCCCGAAGAAGACTTAATGGGAATCGATTATGTTATTCAAGATGTTACTTATTTAAAAGAAAATGAAAGTAAAATAAAAGCTTTAGTTATTACCCACGGTCATGAAGACCATATCGGGGGTATTTCTTTTTTGCTCCAAAATGTTAAAATCCCGGTTATTTATGCCCCACGCATTGCAGCTAGTTTAATTAGAAACAAACTAGAAGATAATCATTTAGATTATCAAAGTATCGAAATGATTGATAAAGATAGTCATTTAAAATTCAAATATTTTGAACTTGAGTTTATTAATACAACTCATTCCATTCCGGATAGTTTCGCTGTTGTTATTAGAACACCTCAAGGTATTATCTTTGAAACGGGAGACTTTAAATTTGACTTAACCCCTATCGGACCGATTGCTGATTTTCATAAAATAGCTCGTATTGGTGAAGAAGGTGTTAAACTTTTACTTTCCGATAGTACAAATGCCTTATCAGAAGGTTATTCAAAATCAGAATCCTGTGTCGATGAAACCTTAAATGATATTGTTTCCAAACATTATGGCCGTGTCATTATTGCCACGTTTGCTTCAAACATTTACCGTTTAAAACACATTGTTGAAACCTGTCGGAAAAACAACCGCCAAATTATGGTTTTTGGTAGAAGTATGAAAACAAGCATTGAAATTGCTTTAGAAAATGGGATGATTCAAGACCGTAGTATCTTTATCGATCCTGCCAAAGCGAAAAGCCTAAAAAGAAATGAAATATGCATTCTTTGTACAGGAAGTCAAGGAGAACCTTTAGCTGCTTTATCAAGAATAGCCAATGGTACGGACAAACAAATCTCCCTTTTAAATGATGATTTAGTTGTCTTTTCTTCAAAACCAATTCCAGGTAATGCCGCAAGTGTGAGTCGTGTTATCAACAAACTTTACTTAAAAGGTGTTAAAGTTTTCACCAATAATGAATTTTCAGATATTCATACATCAGGACATGGTAAACAAGAAGAATTAAAACTTATGCTTCGACTTGTTAAACCACAATATTTTATGCCAATGCATGGTGAATATCGTATGTTAATGGCCCATCGTGATTTGGCTATCAGCTGTGATATTCCAGAAGAAAACATTTTCATCTGTAAAAACGGCGATACCATCAATCTTACAAACGATGGTATTGTAAGAGGAAAAAGCGTAACCGCAGGCGATGTGTATGTCGATGGTTCCCGTATCGGTGATATTGGTTCCTCTGTTGTAAAAGAAAGAAAAGTTATGAGTCATGACGGTATTTTAATGGCCATCATCAACATCAATCCTTTAACAAAACAACTTTTATTAAAACCTAATGTTACTACTAGAGGATTTGTTATGGTTAATGAAAACGCCAATTTAATTGACAAAATTGAAAAGAAGATTTCTCAAATTGTTCGAGACAATTTTGCCAAAGGAAATTATAGTTATACTGATTTAAAAGGTCAAATTATTTTAGAACTTTCACCCTATATTAGTATTTTAACAGGAAGACACCCAATGATTTTACCCGTTATTATGGAAGTTAAACAAAATTAAAAAAAAGGATAGTGTTACGATTTGTAATTCTATCCTCTTTTTTTATTATTTTATTCTACAAACGTTTGTAAATTGTGGATAACTAGCTATCAAGG
>CAKOOQ010000035.1 GCA_934098555.1 uncultured Bacilli bacterium | reverse complement strand
TTAGAAGATACGAACTATATTAGTTTTAATGATTTGCTAGAGGGTGGTCAAGATGAAGATTAAAATTAATACTATTATTACCTTAGAAAATAATGAACAATATATGGTTTTGAATCAGACAATTTATGAAGGTGACAAATATTATTTAGTTATGGGATTAGATCAAAATAAAGAGATTATTGAAAATAATGTGGCTATTTTTAAAGAAGAAATAGAACAAGACAATGTCTATATTGAAAAAGTGGAAGATTCAAAATTAATTATAGAACTTACTAAAAAGTTAAAGGCCGAATTATAGTCTTTAATTTTTTTTCGCTTTCATAAAGAGTTGTGATATAATACTACGAGTAGTTTGGAGGTATTTAAAATGGGCGAAATAAAAGTACAATACGAAGAAAAACATAGCTTTCAAAAGCATAATAAAAAAGTTCTTTGGGATATGGCCCTAGGGTTACAAAAGATAACTCATCTACAGCCTTCTAATAAATTAAAAAATCTTATACAGGAAAATTTAGCTAATAATTTACCCTTGAAATTGCTGACACAAGAATTAAAGCAATATTATGTCGAAGAATTAAAACAAGAACATTTAAATCCTGAAGAGTTAGAATGTGATTTTGTGACAATTCGAATGATTGAACTATTAAAAGAAGATAAATTTGACTTATCCGTGGATTATTTTAAATATGTTCATAAAGTCTTATTTCAAGACGTTTATGATTATGCTGGTTTATTTCGAACCACCGATATGACGATTCCTGAAAATATCTTAAATGGAGATTCTGTTTGCTATGGGAATTTTGAAAACTTAGCCGCTTCTTTAGAATACGACATGCTCTTAGAAAGAAAAAAAGATTATGCGAAGATGTCTATAGTTGAGGTAATTAATAGTTTAGCCCGTTTTACATCGCATATTTGGCAAGTTTACCCTTTTAAAAACGGTAACACGAGAACGGTTGCTTTATTTATGATTAAATACTTAACTTTTATTGGTTTCAATATTGATATGAAAATTTTTAATGAAAATAGTCTTTATTTTCGGGAGTCTTTGGTAAGAGGCAATTACTTCAATAAAGAACTTAATATTAAACAGAATTATGAATATTTAATAGCTTTTTATGAAAATTTAATTTTGAGTAAAAATAATAATCTTCTTATAGAAGAACTTATTGTGGATGAATTATTTTAAACCCTTTTAGGGGTTGTTTTTTTTTATGTATATGTTATACTTAAGTAGTAATCATTACTAGTTAGGAGATGCCATGCGTAAGTCTAATCAAAAAGATTTAATTTTAGATATCATCAATCACTCAACCAGTCATTATACGGCTTATGAAATTTATGAAAGATGTCAAATTGTTTTACCTAATATTAGTTTAGGAACAGTCTATCGTAATTTAAATAAAATGGTTTTGAATAATGAAATTGAAAGAATTAAAACCACAGAAGGTTATGATCGTTATGATAATAAAATAAAAACTCATCATCACTTTATTTGTGATAAGTGTCAAAAAATTGAAGATGTTTTTGAACCAATTGTTTTAAATTTGAATGATTATGATAACGAGGTAACATCTTATTCAATCATGTTTCATGGTATCTGTAAGGATTGCAAAAGGAAGGAAGAAAATTATGGAACTAAAAGGAAGTAAAACGGAAAAGAACTTAATGGCTGCTTTTGCTGGAGAAAGTCAAGCTCACACAAAATATCAATATTATGCTAGCCAAGCTCGTAAAGATGGTTATGAACAAATTGCAGCTATTTTTGAAGAAACATCAAAAAATGAAAAGGAACACGCTAAACTTTGGTTTAAAGCTTTACATGATGGAGCGATGCCTGATACTTTGACAAATTTAAAAGATGCCGCGAATGGGGAAAACTATGAATGGACAGATATGTATAAAGAATTTGCCGATGTGGCACGCGAAGAAGGTTTTGATGAAATTGCCCGTCTTTTTGAGGGTGTTGGGGAAATCGAAAAACATCATGAAGAACGTTATTTAAAACTTGTTGGTAATATTGAGAATAATTTAGTTTTCATGAAAGGTACAGAAAAAGTATGGATTTGCCGTAACTGCGGACATGTTTATGTCGGAGAAAGTGCTTTAGACGTATGTCCTATTTGTAATCATCCTCAAAGTTTTATGGAACTAAAAAGTGAAAATTATTAAGAAGAAAAAAATTCTTCTTTTTTTGTGAAAATATAAGATATAATAATATTATTGGAGGAATAAAATTTATGAAACAAATAATGGATGGCAATAGTGCAGCTTCAAAAATCGCTTATTTATTTTCTGAAATGGCCTTTATTTATCCTATTACCCCATCAAGTCCTATGGCTTCTAATATGGATAATTTGCGTACTAAAGAAAATTATAATTTATTTCATGATAAAGTTCAGGTTATGGAAATGCAATCTGAAAAAGGGGCGGCTGGGGCCTTACATGGTTCTTTACTTACGGGAACTTTAACAACAACTTTTACTTCTAGTCAAGGTTTACTTTTAATGCTTCCTAATTTATATAAAATTGCTGGGGAATGTTTACCAGCTGTTATTCATGTGGCTTCAAGAACGGTAGCTACTCATGCTCTTTCTATTTTTGGGGACCATTCAGATATCTATGCCGTAAGACAAACGGGCTTTTGTATGCTTGCCTCCGCAAGTCCATTAGAAAGCTATCATATGGCTATCATCGCTCATTTAGCGAGCCTTAAAGGCACACTTCCTTTTATTCATTTTTTTGATGGCTTTAGAACAAGTCATGAATTAAATGTTGTAGATACTTTGAACGAAGAAGATTTACTAAAACTTGTTCCTAAAAAAGAATTAGAAGAATTTAAAAATAGAGCATTAAATCCTTTAAAACCTATTAACTATGGTATGAATCAAAACGAAGATGTTTATTTTCAAACCGTAGAAGCCAGAAGTCCTTTATATGATAATATGCCTGATATTGTGGAAAATTATATGGAAAAATTAAATGAACTTGCCCATACAAATTATCATCCTTTTACTTATTATGGAAGTAGTGATGCCACAAGTGTTATTATCGCGATGGGAAGTGTCACGGATACTATTTCTTTAGTTGTTGATGAAGAATTAAAAAAAGGTAAAAAAATGGGGGTTATTTCTGTTCATTTATATCGTCCTTTTAGTCCAAAATATTTAGAGAGAGTCTTACCTAAAACGGTTAAAAAAGTAGCAGTTTTAGATAGAACAAAAGAACAAGGTAGTGAAGGAGAACCTTTATATTTGGATGTTTTATCCGCTTTAAAAGATAAAGATATCACCGTCGTGGGCGGAAGATTTGGCCTTTCTTCTAAAGATACCACTCCTAAGGATATTTATGCTGTCTATAAAATGCTAGAAAATAATCCTCGTAATAATTTCACAATAGGAATTGTAGATGATGTCAATAAAACGAGTTTAGAAACGGTTCCTTATCCTATTGATTTGCATACAAAAGAAATCCAAATTTATGGTTATGGTTCAGATGGCATGGTGTCGGCTTCTAAAGATATCTTAAATATTATGGGGAAAACTTTATATGTTCAGGGATACTTTTCATATGATTCTAAAAAATCTGGTGGCGTTACCGTAAGTCATTTAAGACTTGGGGAAAACCTTATAAAAGCTCCTTATTATGTTACCAATCCTGATTTAATCGTGGTTACCAAAGAAGAGTACTTTAGTCAATATACCATGTTAGATAATTTAAAAGAAAATGGTTTTTTACTCATTAATACAAGTGATAAAGAAAATATTTTGTCAAAGTTTACTCCTAAAGATTTAGAACTTATTACCCAAAAGAAAATAAAAGTTTTAATGATTGACGCTTATAAAATTGCCGAAGAACATCACTTAGCAGGAAAAATAAGTAAAATTATGGAAGCAGTCATTCTAAAATTATTAGGGAAAGAAAGTGTTTATGAAATATTATCCGAAAGTATTGAGAATAAGTTTATAACCAAAGGTGAAGATATTGTTAAGAATAACAAAGAGGCTGTGAAAGAGGCTTTAAATGCTGTTTATAAACTTGATTTTAAAATGGTAACATCATCCAAAACACCAGAAGAAATGCAAACGATTTATGATAAGATTACCCATCGTTTAGGTAATACTTTAACGGTATCAGAAATGACAAAATATAGAGATGGTCATTGTGAAACGGGCTTAACAGATAAAGAAAAAAGAAGTCCTTCTAAAATCGTTTCGAAATGGCTTAGTGAAAATTGCATTGGCTGTGGCATGTGTTCTTTAATTTGTCCTCATGCGGTAATAAGACCTTTCTTAATTAAAGAAGATAAAGGCATTTTAGATCCAGTTCACAAAGAATATCATTACTATGTATGTATCAGTGAAAAAGATTGTACCGGTTGTGGTTTATGTGTTAGCATTTGTCCAGGAAAGCAAGGTAAAAAAGCCCTTTTCTTAGGCGAAAAAAGTAGTGATGAAAGTGAAAAATATTTTAATTATCAAAATCCTAAATTATACCCTAAATTCACATTGAAAGGAAGTCAACTAGAAGAGCCAAAATTTGCTTTTTCAGGAGCTTGTGCCGGCTGTGGTGAAACGGCTTACATTAAACTTTTAACACAATTGTATGGGGATGAGTTAGTCTTTGCAAACGCGACAGGATGTTCTTCTATTTATGGTGGGTCTTTCATGTCTACTCCTTATAAATTACCTTGGGCAAATAGTTTATTTGAAGATAATGCTGAGTTTGCTTATGGTATGCATTATTCTTATAAATTAAAGAGAAATCGTTTAAAGAAAATAATTTTGGAAAATAAAGAAAAAGCTTCACCTAATCTTAAGAATCTTTATGAAGAGTTTTTAAATAATTTTAATAGTTTTGAAAAAACATTGGCTTTAAAAGAAGCTTTTCTAAAAGAGGATATTCCCGAAGAATTAAAAGAACTTATTGATTATGTTCCTTATCGTACGGTTGTTGCTTTAGGTGGTGATGGTTGGGCTTATGATATTGGTTTTGATGGTATTGATCATGTTTTATCCTCTGGTGAAAACATTAAGATTATGGTTTTAGATACCGAGGTTTATTCCAATACAGGTGGCCAAATGAGTAAGTCAAGTCACATCGGCGCTGTATGTGAATTTGCGGATGAAGGTAAAAAAGTATATAAAAAAGATTTATTTAAGATTGCCATGTGTTATCCAAATTGTTATGTGGCTTCTATTTGTTTAGGGGCTAATCCTATGCAAGCTATTAAAGCCATGAAAGAAGCGATGGAACATGATGGTCCAAGTTTGATTTTGTGTTATGCTCCTTGTATTGAACATGGTATTAAAGGGGGTATGGCTTGTTCTTTAGAGGAAGAAAAATTAGCTGTTAAAGTAGGTTATAGTCTTCTTATGCGTTATCATCCAAAAGAAGAAAAGCTTTACTTAGATTATAAAACCCCTGATTTTACCAAATACCATGAATTTTTAGAAAATGAAGTTCGTTATAAAGCCTTAAAAATAAAGAATAAAGAACAAGCGGAAATTCTTCTTCAAGAAAATGCCAAAGCTAGTCAAAAAAGATTTAACTATTACAAAAAACTTTCTGAAGATTAATTTATATCTATTATTTATAAATAAATTAAGATATAATGTTTATATAAAATAGGAAAGAGGATTGGTGTGATGTGATAAAGTTAGAAAAATATAAACCAAATAAGCAAACACAAAAAATAATATATGTGATGACATGTATTTTATTAGTCGCTTTCGGTGCTATCTTCCTTTATAAAAGTTATGCCTTATATGAAGAAAAAAAAGACTTTAATGTTATCAATGGCCAAGTAGAAGAACCAGGAGATTTATACTTTGCCTATTATGTAAATGGAACAATTTCCAAAGATGTTCCAACAAAAGATTCAGGACTCACCTTAGATATCACAAAATCAAGTTGTAACAGTGGTGTAACAGTTTCATGGGATGATGAAAATTGGCATGCCATCTTAGATTATAGTACTTACACGGCAAATAGTACGACCAGAACAAAATGTACCTTGTATTTTAAGAGTAAGCCTGTTATGGCCACAACACTTTTAAATAATCTAGTATCAGGTGCAAATAAATCATCAACAGATGTTTATACAGTACCAGATAAAGAAGGAGATAGTTGTACGTATACATTCGGCTACGATGGTACAACAGATAACAATTTAAGATATGTTGGGAACAATCCCTGTAACTATGTGAAAATAGATGATGAGTTATGGCGAATTGTTGGTGTCATGAATAACATTGATGAAGGCACAGGAAATAAAGAAAGCCGCTTAAAATTAATTCAATCAGAAAGAATAGGAAATTATTCATGGGATAAATCTGAGTCATCCGTAAATGATGGTTCGGGAGTGAATGAATGGAGTCAGGCGGATTTAATGAAATTGTTAAATCCAGGTTATGAAAGTGAAAGCGTTGGAGGATCATTGTATTACAATGGAGGTTCCGGCACATGTTACGTTGGCTTAAACAATGGAACAACAGCATGTGATTTTACCAGTAGTGGATTAAAAGAAAATTTAAAAGCCTTAATAGGGGATACCGTATGGAATACAGGAAGTAATGATGGAGTAACATATACATATAATAATATAATAGCAAGTAAATTTTATGAATTAGAAAGAAGCAGTAATACAGGAAAAATCTGTTCATCAGGAAGTCTATGTAATGATACAGTAGAAAGAACAACAATATGGACCGGTAAAGTAGGATTAATATATCCGAGTGATTACGGTTATGCCACGAGTGGAGGCAGCACAAACAATCGAACAAGTTGTTTAAATACGAATTTATCTAGCTGGAATTCTTATAGTGATTGTTATAATAATGATTGGCTAGGAAGTTCAGGCTGGACTATTTCTCCTTATGCACGCTCTTCGAACGCTAACAATGTGTTCTATGTCTACCGCTACGTCTCCTACACCAACGCGTTCAATTCCTCCGGTGTCCGCCCTTCGGTATATCTAAAATCCGATGTAACAATTACAGGTGGAGAAGGTACAGAAGAAAATCCTTATACAATTGGATAATATATTTATCCACAATAAAATTAAAATCACACACATTCATTAAAAATAATAATTAATAAAAAGGAGAATTGAAAAATGAAAAAAGTAGATTTGAAAAAATTAAGTAAGAAACAAATAGTAATTGGAGCCATTATTTTAGTTGTTGTTATTATTGCTATTATTTTAGGAGTTGTTTTCTTTGGTAAGAAAAAAGATAATAACGCCAATGACACTGGTTTAAATGATAGTAATATCACATATGAAATGGTAACGGATTTATATGGGGAAATAACGAAAGATTGTGAAGGAGCTTTAGTTTTCGATGTGGCCCCAGGTTCTAGTATTGATATTACAGAAGATGATTTTAAAAGTCATTGTCAAAAAGAAAATCACTATACAAAATTATTTGGCTACACGGATTCTGAAGATGGCGCTATTGTAGATGTTAAAGTGGCTAAAAAAGAAAATAATCAAGTTTATTCTTTAGAAGGTACTTTACTTGGCGAATATAGTGATGATGCGTTAAGTGATTTACTTGATAAGAGTACAACTTATCGTTATATTTATACAAAAGATAATGAAGGTTATAAATTATCTAAGTTAGAATCTTTAAAAGTTGAAACATTTGAAGAAGAATAGTTGAATTTTAAAAAATCAAGTGTTAAAATAATCGCATAGAAAGCGAAGAACATAGTAAGTAGTGACTTAAAACATCTTTTAGAGAGAGAATATAATAGCTGCAAATATTCTTAAGAAAAATAAGTGATGAATTTCAATATGGGAGTTTTCAACGTAATTCTGCGTTAAAGAATAAAGTGTATAGTAAAACTATAAAGTAAGGTGGTACCACGGGTTAAACTCGTCCTTATGTTTATAGTTTTTTTCTATTTAAAAAGAAAATGGAGGAATTATTATGATAGATATGGAAAGTAATATAAGAACTCAATTAAACAGTGCCAAAAATTTAAATGAGTTAAATGACCTTAAAGTAAAATATTTAGGTAAAAAAGGCATTATTACAGAACTTGCTTCTAAAATCAAAGAAGTACCTAATGAAGAGAAAAAAGAATATGGTCTTAAGATGAATGAATTAAAAAAAATATTTAATGATATTTTTGAAGAAAAAAAGACAATGTTTGAACAAGAAGAATTAAATAAAAAA
>CAKOOQ010000034.1 GCA_934098555.1 uncultured Bacilli bacterium | reverse complement strand
GAAAGAGAACTTTTAAAGTTTTATATAAAATAAAAACTTACGAACTTTTAAGTCCGTAAGTTGATTTCAAATGGAGCAAATGAGGAGAATCGAACTCCCGTCTCAACCTTGGCAAGGTCGCGTTCTAGCCACTGAACCACATCTGCATTGCACTAATAATATATCAAATATTAAAATAAATTGCAAGACAAAATTTACTATGCTATAATTATTATCATAAGGAGCGTTGATAACGTGAAAAAGAAATATAAGAAAATTATTGCCGTTCTTGTTATTATACTTGTTTTAGTTTTTGGAGCGTTTGCTTATTATAAGTTTTTTAAATCAAAGCCAGTAGATATGCCTATAAAAGAAGTTAAAGTTACCAACACTATTGAAAATTACGGTTATAATTTGGAAGACCGTGATACTGCTCTATACAAAGAAAAATATGAAAAATTAAAAGATATTTTAAGTCAAGAAGAATACGATAAAGATGAATACATTAAAACCATCAGCGAAATGTTTATTATTGATTTATTTACGATTGATAATAAGATAAGCCGTTATGATGTGGGTGGGGTAGAGTTTATGTATTCGAAAGCGCAAGCATCTTTTAAAGCTTCTGTTGAAAATTCTCTTTATAAAACAGTAGAAAATGACTTAGAGGATAATAGAACACAACAATTACCCGTTGTTAGTTCTATAGAAGTTACTAATTATGAAACAACAACTTATGAAATGCCCGATAAAACAATCGTAGATGGTTATAAGGTTAATTTAAGTTGGCAATATGAAAAAGATTTAGGTTACGATGATACAGGCGTTTTAATTGTAATTCCTGATGATAATAAAATGGGTGTTGCTTTTTATAAGGCTAAGTAAGCTTGAGAAAAATTAAGGTTTACGTTATAATAAAAAGGTGTGGAGAAAATTATGGAAAAGAAAAAAGATTCAACAAAAAAATTTGTACTTAATTCAGCAATGCGTATTATAATTTTTGTATTAGCCATTATTGTTTTTGGTATTAGTACCAGTTATGCCTATTATGTGGCTAACATTAAAGGGCAAGCTAATGTCGATACTTCTCAAACGGCTACTTTAAATATTACGACCACATTAGAATCCGCTCCTGCTATTTCAGCGAGTAAAATGTCTATTATTGATGCGAGTGATTATTTAACAAAAGGACAAAAAGTGGATTTTACTGTAACAAATGGGGCAACAAGTAATGTTAAGGCTAAATATACTTTAAAATTGGTGGATATGAGTATAACGAAGAATTTGTCAAGTAAGTACTTTAAATACGCGATTATTATTAATGCGGGAACCGATAATGAAAAAATATTATCGGGTAATTTCTTAGATGCAGCAAATATAGCTAGCGAAGGTACTACTGTTACCAAAGATAGTCCTGAAACGGTAGCAGGTCTTACCAAGACATTAATTAATGATGATGAAGCAATCTTATTAGATATTGGTACAACGGACACTTTAAGTTTTTATATTTGGTTAGAAAATGATGATAATGTAGACCAGCTTTATTTAACTAATGGTAACTTTTCAGCCAAATTATCTTTAGATGCTTACCCAACAAAATAGACCAATAGGTCTTTTTATTTTGCCTAAATTATGTTATCCTTTTAAAGGTGATGTTATTTATGGCAATAGGTGCTTTATTACTAACTTTATTAAGTGGTTTATTTTTTGGTTTAGGATTTTTAATTGTTCGTTTTGCAAAAGATAAAAAGAGTTTAACTGTTTTAGCTAATAGTATGGCTTTTGTTATCTTGATTGGCATGCTTTTTACAGATTTAATACCTGAGATTATTGAAATTTCAGAAAATGTCAACGCAACTAAAAATGTTAAAATAGCTATTATTCTTGGCTTTATCGCTCTTGGTATGGGTATATTAAAAGTTTTTGATATCTTTTTACCACATCATACCCATCATCACAAAGAAAAGGAACATAACTTAAAGGAGCATAATAATCATAGTTTGCACATAGGGATTATTATGAGTCTGTCTCTTGTTTTACATAACATTTTAGAAGGTATGAGTCTCTATGTCATTGCTAAAGAATCGTGGATCTCGGGGTTACTTATTTCTTTGGGTATTGGTTTTCATAACTTGCCCTTAGGAATTGAAATAGGTAGCAATCTAATGAATCATACCGATAAAAAGAAGACGATGTATCTTTTATTTACACTTATGTTATCTACTTTTATCGGGGGCTTTGGTCTTTATCTTTTAAATGTGGAAATTAATGATTTTATTTTACTTTTATTTATATCCGTTGCTTCCGGTATGATTATATATTTGGCTTTATTTGAATTATTAAAAGAAGTCTTTAATTATTTGAAAAATAAATATACTTACATGGGAACTTTGTTAGGTGTTGTTATCTTGTTATTAATGACAATTTTAGAATAATTATGTATAATATTTAAGAAAAAAAGGAGATGTTTATTTATGGGAAGAGCTTATGAAGTAAGAAAAGCAAGCATTCAAAAAACGGGTGCCCAAAAAGCTAAGTTATATACAAATTATGCCAAAGAAATTTATTTGACGGCTAAAAAAGGTTCTCCAGATATTGAAAGTAATGTGACTTTAAAACGTTTAGTTGAAAAAGCCAAAAAAGAACAAGTACCAAGTGATATTATTAATCGGGCTATTGATAAAGCAAAGGGTATGGGTGGTGAGGACTACGAAGTCGTTACTTATGAAGGCTTTGGTCCTGGTGCCTCAACGCTTATTATTCGGACATTAACAGACAACGTGAATCGTACGGTAGGCATGGTAAGAGCAGCATTCAATAAAGTTCACAAAAGTTTAGGTGTCACTAACTCGGTTTCTTACAACTATGACTATCTAGCTTTAGTAGGAATCAAAACAGATGATGAAGAAAAAATCTTTAACGCTCTTTTGGAAGACGGTATTGAACCTGTTGATTTTGAATATGAGGATGGTCTTGTCTTAATATCTGTTCATCCAAGTGAACATAATAAGGTAAAGGATGTTTTAGAAAAATTAATACCTAACGTTAATTATGAAATTGACGAAGAGGGTATGTATGCCAAAGAAAAAATCACCTTAGAAGGTGAAGATTTAGAAACTTTCCAAAAATTGTATAAAATGTTAGATGAAATTGATGATGTTACTGACATTTATCATAATGTTATTTTATAGCCTTAAAAAAGGCTTTTTTTGTGGCTAAAAAAAGAATCGGTTAAGATTCTTATTTACTATTACTATTACCGTTACTATTATTTTTGGCACTGGCAATTTGATTTGCAATATAGTTAGAATATTGTTTTTTAATATCTTCATCTAAAATATCCATACCATATTTCTTTCTTAATTCATCCATAGCCGTTACACGAATGGTTGCATCGGCACTTATTTTTTCATTTGCTAAAGTTTCTTGAATTTCATCTTTCTTATCATCATAACTTGGTTTTTCGCTTGATGATTCACGGTAGATAACATGGTATCCTAATTCTGTGGTAATAAGTGAAGTAGAGTATGCTCCATCTTTTAAACTACGGGCGGCTTTTAAAAGTTCATCATAAGAACTTGATAACGTTCCCGTATTAATAGCTCCAAGACTGCCACCATTGTTTTTCGTTGCTTCATCATCTGAATATTCTTTAGCAAGTTCTTTGAAAGTAGCTAGTTTGTCTTCAGCATCCTTTAATTTTGAAATAATATCATTAATCTTTTTCTTAGCTTCACCTTCTAATTTTGTTTTATCTTCTGCACTGGTACTATCTGTAACACCTGTTTTAACTAAAATATGATCAACTGTCACATCCCCATAAATATTTTTTTCATAATAAGATTTCATTGCGTCTTCAGAAACTAAAGTTTTGGCATAATTTAAAATAGCTTTTTGTTGTAAATTGTTTAAATAGACATAATTTATATAGTTAGCTTTACTTCCAAAATATTGATTAACGTATGTTTCCCCATAAGAATTTATCATGGATTTTGCCGTACTTTCAGCATTTTTCTTGGCTGTCTCTAAGTCATTTGGATATTCTTTTTCTAATATTCTTGTATCCATTAAAGAAATAATACTATCAAGTGCATAATTTTCTTTCATTTTATTATATAAATCATTTGCTGAGATAGCATCGGTTCCTTCGTTAAAATTTACCACAGCTTGAGCCCCATCACTTAAAGTAGGATAATTTTTTGTACAACCACACATCATAAAAGCACAAGCCCCCAAGATAAGAATTTTTTTCGTTTTGTTCATGTTTCAATCGTCTCCTATTCCATAAAAACAATAATATTATAGCAATTTGCGCCTCATTATTCAAGAGAATGACGCACCAAAAGAAAAATAAGCCATAAACTATAATTGAAAAGACAAATAAAGGAGGGAGTTTTATGAACTACTGTGAAAATGGAATTGGTCCTGCAATCATTTTAGTATTATTCATTTTACTTATTTTAATTGTTGGAGCATTCATTTAGTCTTTAATAAAGGAGGTGCCTTATGAGTTGTTGCAAAAAACAAGGATCAACAGAGTGTGGAAACACTAACTTCATGAATGGGGCTTTTATTATCCTTATTCTGTATATCTTACTTGCAATTATTCTTGGCGGCGTTTTATTTTAAAGGAGGCATTGTCCTTCTTTTAAATTTGTATTAATTTCAATAATTAGAAAAAAGTAAGGTTTCTAAAAAGAAAAATAGATTTCCTAATTTCGAAAATTGTTCATTTAAAAAGAGCCAATTTTTTATTTTGGCGATTTGTTTTTTTGAAATTTAAATGTTTAAATGAATTCATGGAAAGGAAAAAGATTATGCCAAATGTTAATGTTTTATGTTGTTATGAAGAAAAACCCATTTTTTTATATAATCCTTTAGGGGCGGTTTCCTATCATACGATTATTATTAATTATGTAAGTAAAACCAAAAATAAATGGGCCGAAAGAAAACTTTATGAAAAAGGCGAAGCTTCGTTTTTGTATATTGAAATTCAAATTAAACAAGCTCAAAAACGTCTTGAAAAAAATATGAAACCTAAAAAAGAACTCGATAAATGGTGCCTGTATTTTTTAAAATTAATATTAGATAAAAAAAGCCGAGATGAGTAGGTTTCATTCGGTTGTAATAATAGCCCATTTTGCATAGAAGACATCATCTTTTTGCATAATGTTGTCTTTATTAATAAGGTTACCTTCTTTATCATACCATCCTATAAAAGAAAAACCATCTTTCTTTGGATTTGAAGGAAAAGTTATTTTTGTATTTTTAATTACTTTAACTTTTTGATAAAGGGTATTATCGACAACAAAAGTCGCCGTATACTTATTACTTTGAAAAGTTAAAAAAATAAGTAAGATTATGACGGTAACACCTAGAAAAAAGCTTATATATTTTGTTTTCACATACATCACCTTAATTTATTATACATCTTTTTTTCTTATTCGACAAAATAAACAATTTTGTTATGTTTTAATAAGATAAAGAGAGGGTTAGATATGAAAGTAAAATGCTTTGATGAAAATACAGAGAAAGATTTAGAAGGCAAAATTAATGTCTTTTTAAGTGGTTTAACTGGTGATATAATAGATATCAAGTATGAAGTCGCGATTGGCATTCAAGGTGAAGATCAAATCTATTGCTTTTCTGCTATGGTGATTTATTATGAAAAAGAATAGGTGGTTAAAAATGAAAAAATCCTCATTTATTGAAGGAACCGTTATTGCAACCCTTGCTATTGTTATTACCAAAATTCTCGGTATGCTTTATGTTATTCCCTTTTATGCCATTATTGGTGTACAAGGGAGTGCTTTATATGCCTATGCCTATAATATATATGTTATTTTTTTAGATATTTCCTCAGCAGGGTTACCAGTAGCTATCAGTAAGATTATTAAAGAATATAATACCCTCGGTATGATGGATGCCAAAGTAAGAGCTTATAAAGTGGCTCGTAAGATTATTCGTTTTATTTCTATCGCCGCCTTTATTGTCTTATTTTTATTTGCCGATAATTTAGCTTCTTTAATTTTAGGAGATTTGCAAGGTGGTAATACCATTAGTGACGTGGCCTTTGTTATTCGTTGTGTATCTTTTGCCATTTTAGTGATTCCTTTTTTAAGTGTCTCTAAAGGTTATTTACAAGGTCATAATATCATTAATGTGTCAAGTATTAGTCAAGTTATTGAACAAGTTGTCCGTATTACAGTTATTTTGGGAGGCAGTTATCTTGGTCTTAAAGTGTTAAATCTTTCTTTAACAACCTCTGTTGGTATTGCTGTTTTTGGGGCTTTTGCTGGAGGTCTTGCCGCGATTATTTATATTCTTATAAATATGCAAAAAAATAAAAAAGAGCTTTCTTTCACGGATGTAAAGAAAAAAGATGATATTTCTAATAAAGAAATTTTAAAAAAGATTATTTCTTATGCCATTCCTTTTATTATTATTGATGTAGCCGTTTCTTTATATAACTTTATCGATATGGTTTTAATATCTAGGACAATGGGGTACTTAGGCTTTGACGCCGCGACAACCGAATTTGTCACCTCATCGGTTGCCACTTGGGCCAATAAAATAAATGTGATTGTTAACTCTGTGGCAATGGGGTTAACCATAAGTCTGATTCCTAATATTGTGGAAGCCTTTACTTTAAAAAAATGGTCTTTAGTCGAAAAAAGACTGAATAAGGCTATTCAAATTATTTTGGTTACTTGTATCCCTATGGTTTTAGGCATCTCTTTCTTGGCCAAACCCATTTGGAACATTTTCTATGGTAATAGTAATTTAGATTTAGGAAGTCTTGTTTTAGGTGTAAGTATCTATGGAGCTTTATTTTATAATATTTACATGATAACATCGATGACTTTACAAAGTCTTAACAAATTTAAAGCCGTTTACTTAACCACCTTTTTAGGTTATATTACAAATGCCTTATTAGATGTACCTTTAATGCTTTTATGTTATCATCTTAATTTAGAACCTTTCATTGGTGCTTTATTTGCCACCATCTTGGGTTATATCCTTGCTTCAACAAGTGCTTTAATTGTCTTAAGAAAAGAGCATGCGATAAAATATCAAGAAAGTTATAAGATGTTTAGTAAAATTTTAATTCCATCTTTATTGATGATGCTTGTTGTATTTTTCGTCTCATTCGTGTGTCCTTTATCTTATGATAGCCGAATTTCTTGTATTTTCTATGTGTTTGTCGTTTCCTTTGTTGGGGCAATCGTATATCTTTATGTATCTTATAAAATGAAGATATTAGATAACGTTTTTGGTAAAGAATATTTAGAAAAGATTATTCGTAAGATAACATTTAATAAACTACCAAGAAAAAACACTAAAAATTAGTGTTAAACAATGTACATATTACCGTCAGTCTCATAATCCTTTGTATAATACGTATTTCCCTCTAATTTGCTAAGGCGAGCATCTAAACGATTTAGGCTTCGTTCTAGTTTAGCAAGTCTACTTTCGATTTCACTGATACTCATATTATTAGGATTTTGCAAATTTGGCATCGTAACTGGCATATTTTGGGCCTGATAAAAATTACTACTTGCCATATTCATCATTGGTGGGTACATTGGATTACCTGTATTTCCTGCGGAACTCATGTTAAAGTTAGTACTTTCAAAAAAGGAATTTCTATCTTTTCTCACTTTGGTTCCTCCTTTATAATTAATATATGAATTTTTTAGAAAGAAGTGTGTAATAATGCGTTTAAGAAATGTAAAAAATGCCTCAGTTAAATTAGAGGCGAGTCCTTATTTCCTTTTAAATCCGGAAGAAATGAAAGGTAAATGGAGCAAAGATAAACCTCTTCATTTAGAAATCGGTACTGGGAAAGGGGACTTTCTTATTGGTATGGCCAAACAATATCCTAGTGTCTTTTTCGTAGGTGTCGAAAAATATGAGAGTGTTTTAGTAAGAGCTATTGAAAAAACAGCTGATTTAGAGTTAAATAATCTAAAATTTATGTGCTATGATGCCTCTTCTATAGATAAAGTTTTTGACCATGAAGTAGATACCCTTTATTTAAATTTTTCTGACCCATGGCCTAAAACAAGACATCATAAAAGAAGACTTACCAGTCCTTTGTTTTTAGATACCTATGACAAGATTTTTAAAAACAATCCGCATATTATCCAAAAAACCGATAATATTTCCTTGTTTGCCTATAGTCTAGAATGTTTAAGTAAACACGGTTATACCTTAGAAAAAGTAAGTCTAGATTTAGCCAATGAAAAGATGTTTAATGTTAGAACTGAATATGAAGAAAAATTTATGAACCTAGGTTATAAAATCAATTATGTGGATGCCATCAAAAAAGAGGATAAATAGTAAAAAACTATCCTTTTTTAATTTTTCATAAACTTTATTACCCAATGCTATTAAATATGTGTTAAGATATTTATATGAATAGGAAAGAATTTAAAAGTAACAAAACTGTTGCATACTATAGTGAAAAAGGAGTTGTTCCATTTATGAAAAAAAAGAAAAGAAATATTTTGATTACAATTGTTTTATTAATAGGTATCATCGCTATTATAGGCGTATCTTATGCCTTATGGGTCTTAAACTTAACCCAAACAGGACAAAATGATATTGTTACATCTTGTTTTAATATTACTTTCACAGATAAAGACAATATTAGCTTACAAAAGGCTTACCCAATATTAGATGAAGAAGGAAAGAAACTAACACCTTATGAATTTACAATCACCAACACATGTGATTCTTATGCATCTTTTAATGTCAACTTAGAAGTCTTAAATACCACAACGTTAACCAATAATGATGCGGTTAAAGCTATGATATCATCAAAAACAAATGATACAGAAACAGAAATAACCACAAGTTT
>CAKOOQ010000033.1 GCA_934098555.1 uncultured Bacilli bacterium | reverse complement strand
TTTTATTTATACCTATCAAAATTATTTGGAGATGATAAAAAATAAATATCCTCATAAAGAGGAAGTCAAAAGTAATTTTTTAAAGCATAATGATAGACAAAAATTTATCAAAATGTTTTCTCAAAACTATTCTTTTGCCGTTTTAATTGATAATACACGTTTATATGAAGACATAAAAAAGGATGCTAAATCTAAAGGTCGTTTTATTGATTATGCGATAAAAAGACTTATCAAAGAAGTCTTAAAGGATTGTCTTAAAAAAAATTATTTGCAAAAAGAAAAACCTATCCAAATTGAAATACTCATTGATAATCAAACGATTAAGTCTAATGGTCTTTATAATCTTTCTTTAAGCATCCAAAAAGAACTTACTAAGGGAATGAAGCCTCTTTTAGAAGCCAGTTATCAGCCTTTATTTAGCAAGGCGAGTGTTCATGTGACTTATAAAGACTCCAAAACATCCCTTTTAATTCAAGGCGCGGACCTTTTAGTCGGAACCGTGAGAAGAAAAGTTATCAATGATAAAGAAATAAACTTTTTAGATGTTTTTTTAAAAATGCCTTAAAACGACATTTTTTTAAGTGTCTATTTTTTATAATAGAATGGGTGAAGAGATATGACAATATATATTGACTTAGTCTTTCTTCTCAATTTGTTCTTCGATTTTTTTCTTTTATTAACCGTTAATAATACTCTTAGAAGAAATGCTCCTTTAAAACGCCTTTTTTTAGGAAGTATTTTTGGTAGTCTAACCATTTTATTTTTATTCTTACCTTTAAATAATTTTTTACTTTTTTTCTTTAAAATTGTTGTAAGCATTTTAATGGTTATCCTTTCTTTCGGTTTAAAAGATAAAGCTTATCTTCTTTCCAACTTAAGTTATTTTTATATGACTAGTACGGTTTTAGGAGGATTTCTTTATTTTTTACGCCTTTCTTTTTCTGAAGAACAAACAGGACTGTTATTTCATTATAATGAAATAACGGTGTCTTATTTATTTATTGTCATACTTTCTCCCTTTATGCTATATGTTTACTATAAGGAACGCAGAGAAATCTCTCATTATCAAAATTTTTACGATATTAAAGTTCTTTTTTTGAATGGCCAAGAAAAAGTTTTTCATTCTTATTTAGATACGGGAAATAAACTAAAAGACCCTGTAACGAAGAAAAAAATTATTGTGATTGAAAAAAAGAGCTTAAAAGACATTTCTAAGGATAAAATCTGCTATGTCCCTTATAATGCTTTAAACACTCATGGTTTAATGCCTTGCTTGTTTATTAAAAAAATTATTATCAATAATATTGAAAGGAAGGATTATTTGATAGGGATAAGTGAAGATGTACTTATGAAAGATGGAGTTGAGTGTATTTTAAATTATTCAGTGAGGGAGGATTTTTTATGATTCAAAAATTAATGATGTGGTTGAAGGAAAAATATAATGAGTGTTTTTATATTGGAAGTACGGATAAACTTCCACCACCTCTAAGTAAAGAAGAGGAACTTTTTTGTTTAGTGGAAAGCCAAAAAGGAAATATTGAAGCCAAAAATAAACTTATTGAACATAATCTGCGTCTTGTTGTTTTCTTAGCTAAGAAGTATGAAAGTACGGGTTATGATATGGAAGATTTAATTAGTATTGGCTCTATTGGTCTTATAAAGGGGATTGAAACGTATAAAATAGACAAAAATATTAAATTAGCTACCTATGCTTCTCGGTGTATTTCCAATGAAATACTCATGTATATAAGAAAAAATAAAAAACGTAAAAAAGAAATTTCTTTAGAAGATAGTTTAAATTATGACAATGAAGGAAACGAACTTCATTTAGAAGATGTCTTGGGTACGGAAAATGATTTGGTAAGTGATTCTTATTTACACACGGTAGAAAGAAGGTGTGTCGTCGAAGAAATAAATAAATTAAAACCTCGTGAAAAACAAATTATGGTTTTAAGATATGGCCTTAATAATAAGGAAAGCTATACCCAAAAAGAAGTGGCTGATATATTAGGTATTAGTCAATCTTATATTTCTCGTATTGAGAAAAAAGTAATAAAAAATATTCGTAATCTTATGAAGATATAAAAAAAGTGTTGGGAAAGAGCAAAATAGTTCCAACACTTTTTTAGGAATTATGAAAAAAACATCCAAAAATTCCCTTACATCAACAAAATCATATCCACCTTTTACACAAAAGATTTAAAGAAGATATTTTGTCTTTTAAAATAGAATTTTTCAAAAGACAAGAGCTATTATAATTTATAAAAGATAATTTGCAACCAATTCGACAAAACAGGTCAAAATTTTCATCTTTTCTTTTTTTCTTAAGGTCTTTTTGATATAATCATTTCAAGAAGGTGTGTTTTTTTGCAAAAAGATAATATGATATTAATTTCGTTGTTAACTGTCGTTGTCTTGCTTTTTGTTATTACAGGGTTCTTTGCCTTTAAAAAAGAAGAAACGATTTTAGATACTGTCACGGATGCTATAAAATTTAAAACCGAATATGAAAGCTTAAATGGAAAAATAAATGATAAGACAAATGACGTTTATCCAAGTGTCCAAATTAGCGATACTAATAAATTTGTTTACAAAAATGAAGAAGAAATTCTTAAAATATTGGAAAGTAAATCGGGTGTGATTTATTTTGGCTTTAAATCTTCTTTGGGCTGTCGAAGAATAATAAAAGCTTTAGATAGGGCAAGTCAAAATAAAAATATCGAGGCGATTTATTATGTTGATATTGAAAATATTCGGGATGTCTTGGCCTTGGATGAAAATAATAAGATTGTCACAGAAAAGGAAGGAAATAGTAACTATTATAAACTATTAAAAATATTAGATGACTATTTAGCCGATTATCTTTTAAAAAGTGATGAAGATACTTCAATTAACACGGGTGAAAAAAGACTTTATGCTCCAACGGTGGTAGCTGTTTTAAATGGTGATATTGTCGATTTTTATGAAAGTAATGAGGAAGATACTATCGATGATTTATCTAAAGAAGAAGAAAATAAATTAGTAGCCACTTATGAAAATCTCATTGAAAAAACATTAATAGGTCTTTGTGATGAAGGCTGTTAAATTTAGATTCGCATTATTTCTATATCGTTTTTGTATCTATGGATTTCTCTTATAAATAAAGAGGGTCTTTTTTTATTTACTAATAAATAAACTTTATTTTTTGTTCTTGTTAAAGCAACGTAAAAAAGTCTTCTTTCTTCATCAAAAGGAAATTTTGCTGGTGGGCTTATTAAAGAAAAGACATTCTCATTTTTTAATTGATTAGGAAAACCATATGTTTTATCTTCCAGATTTAATACAATGACATTTTGAGCTTCCAGGCCTTTTGCTTTATGAACCGTCAAATATTTAAAATGGTATTTTTTATCATACGGGTAGTCTTTTAAGTCTTTCTCATTACGCCCTAAAACAAGTAGGGAGGTGGCATCAACCCTTTTTAATAGTTCGTTTAATACGTTGTCTTTTTTTTCATAATAAACAATAACAATAGGTTTAGAAAGACTTTTGGGACTGGTTAACTCTTTTTTAATTTGGTAAGGATTTTGCATGATAAAAGAGCCAGCAACATGAATGAGTTGCTTACTATTACGGTAAGTCTTTAATAGCTTATATATTTTGGCTTCCTTAAATATTTCCGTAAAGTTTAAAAAAAGACTTAAATCACATCCTGAAAAACGATAGATAGATTGGTAATCATCACCGATGACACACAAAGAAGCTTCTGTTTGTTTAATGATTTCTAAAATTAAATCGAAACGTAAGCGGGATGTGTCTTGAAATTCGTCAATCAAAATATATTTATAAGGTAGATGTAAGTCGTTTGCCTTTAAAATGCAAATTGCTTCTTCAATTAAGTCGTCGAAATCATATAGATTTTGGGCTTTTTTTTCACTTTCATATAAAAGAAAAAGGGCATAAGTCAGAATTAAAAAGTTTTGATGCTTTTTCCTTTTGATAAGTTGTAAAAAATCTTCATCATTATAATGGTTGGCTTTATAAAGCTTAAGAAAGGTTAGCATACTTTTTTTTAACGAATTGCCGTTTTTAGAATTAAGAAAAGCCTTTTCTTTTTTTAAAGAAGGTCTTAAGAAAAAATTCTTCCCCAAAAGTTTTAGAAGATAGTCATTAGAAAGAAAAAGACTTTTAAAAAACTCTTCAGCAATAAAGAATAAAAAACTATCTGCACAAATGTTTATCTTTCTATCTCCAAGTATTTTAAGAGCCAGCTTATGAAATGTTAAAACATCTATTTCTTTCTTTGTATTTATCTTGATTTTTTCTTTTAAATCTAAAACGGTTTCATTCGTAAACGAAAGACATAAAATTTCTTCGGGCTTACATTTTTGGATTTCCAGTAAGTATTTTATTTTTCCTAGCAAGGTAAGAGTTTTTCCAGATCCGGCCCCAGCGATAATTAAAGAATATTTTGGATTTTCTAAAATAGGTTTTAATTGGTCATCATCTAAAAGAATATTATTAATAATCATAATTTTACCTCCTACTTATATATTCAAAAAAAATCCGTGATTTCCTTTTTTTGAAAGTAAAGTTGACAATTTGTTTACATTTTCTTTTTTCTAAAGTTTCTATAGTAATTTATCTTTAAATTTGCTAAAATGATGTCAAGAAATGAAGTGAATAAAATGGCTAAAGGAAAACTCATTGTTATTGAAGGGGCTTGTGATGGTATTGGCAAAAGTACTCAATTTGAACTATTGAAAGAAAGACTTTTAAAGGAAGGTAAGAAAGTTATCTGTCACCATTTTCCTTCCTATGACCTTTATCAGGGATTAGGTGTTACCAAATATTTAAAAGGTGAGTATGGTAAAATAGATTCTTTGTCGCCTTATTTTATTAATAATTTATATGCTTACGATAGAATGATAACGTGGCAAGAAAAATTAAAAGAAGCGTATTTAAAAGGCGATATCATTCTTTTAGATCGTTATACGACCTCAAGTTTGATTTATCAATCAGCTTCTTTTAAAGATGCTCATTTAAAAAAACAATTTATTAAAAATATTGAAGATTTTGAATACGAAAAATTAGGGCTTCCTAGACCCGACATGGTTTTATTTTTAGAGGCTCCCTTTGACTTAGTGAAAAAAATGCGCCAAGAAAGAAACGGACATCAAGAAGAAGATATTCATGAAAAAAATGAAGCCTTCTTAAAAGAAGTTTATGAAAGTGCTTTATTCCTTGCTGATTTTTCCTCTTGGACAAAGATTAAATGTTATCAAAAAGAGGAAATGAAAAGTATTGTTGAGATTCATGAAGAAATCTATAAAGAGGTAGAAAAAGTTTTAAAATAAGAAAGGATGACAAAAATGAAAAAAAATGGTTTTGCTGTTAAAGAACTTATTATATTATTTGCCTTATTAGGAATTATTTTTGCTTTTGGAATTACTAAAATAAGTTATGCTTTAGAAGATGCTCAAAAGCAAGAAGAAATTTTAGAAGTTCAAGAAAATAATCTTTTATATGCGGCTGATTTATATGTTAAAAAAAATGCGGATACTTTCCAAGAGGATGAGACTTATTTTTATGGAACCGATTTAATCAGTAGTCATATTTTAAACCGTGATATTAAAGAATATGCCAATGTCAAATTTAAAGCGACAAAACAAAGTGATGGTTCTTTTCAGGTTGAAATGATTAAATAATGGCTATTACGAAAACAGATTTTATAGAATTTAGTCGTTGTCCTCGTTATGTGTTTTTAGAAAATCTAAAAGCCAGTGCTTTAAAAAAAGATATGTCTTATGAAGAATATAAAGAAAAGGAAGAAAAGAACAATTTAAAAGAACTTTTAGAGGCGATGCTTGATACTTCGGAGGATATCTTTGTTGATAAAACAGAAAAAATAAATCAACAACTTATGGCTATGCTCCCATATTACAAACAAGTTGAGTTAGAAGCGGGTCGTATTTTTACGGAGTATTTTAAAGGCGAAAGCCATTATGCTTTAAATACTCAAGATCAAAAAGAATTTCATTTTGATAGTGAAAAAGCCAAATATTTATGCTATGTGGATATCTATAATGAAAATAAAGAAGAGATTAACATCGTGGAAGTAAAAGCAACGACCGCAAGAAAATACATAAGTTTGGAAGCAGGTTATCCCAAAAAAGAAAAATATTCTATTTTTACCAAGAAAGACAACGTCTATTATTTAAAAGGGGAGATAGACTATTTTTTGGAAGAAGAGATGCCTAAAGAAAAATATTTAAAAGAAAGAACTAAACTTTTTGAACGTTTTAAACTAGGAAAATACTTTTACGATTTAGCTTTTCAACGTTATATTATCGAAAGATGTTCTTTAAAAAAGCCTGTTCATTATTATTTGGCTGTTTTAAATCCTTATTATGTTTTTGATGGTACATTAAAGGATGGTAAACCATACTATCATAAGATAAAGGAAGAAGAGCTGATTACTTTTATTTCTGGGGATGAAATCACCAAAGAATATCAAGAAAAAATTAAAGAAGATATGTTAGCATTAGAAGAAAGACTCAACATTAAAGAAGACCCTTTATGCCCTTTAGGAAATTATTGTGGTTATAAAGAACAAGGCGAATGTAAATATTTTAAAACCGTATGTGGTCTTAAAATACCTAAGAAAAATAGCAGTCTAAATTATGTGAACAATGGGTTTGGTTTTTTAGTTGATAAAAAAAGAATAAAAGGATTAGAACTCATTAATGAAGGCTATTTAAAAATGGAAGATATTCCGAAAGAATGGCTAAAAAGTACGAATCATTTGCTTCAACGGGAGTGTTTGGAAAATCATAAAAGTTATGTAAATAAAGAAAAAATAAGTAAGGCACTTGCTTCTTTAGAATATCCTATCTATCACTTGGATTTTGAAACGTTTCCTTGTCCATTACCTCGGTTTAAAGGGGAATTTCCTTATATTCAAAGTCCTTTTGAATTCAGTTTGCATATTGAAGTGGCTCCAGGAGAATGTGACTTAGAAAAAGATAATATTGTTTTTTTAGCTCAAACAATGAATGATGAAAGAGAAAATTTAATAAAAGCGCTTTTAAAATATGTAAATCCTGACAAAGGAACTTTGTTTGCCCAAAATGTTTCTTTTGAAAAGGGGAGAATTAGAGAACTTGCTTTTATGTTTCCCAAATATAAAGAACCTTTATTAAAAATTTATAATCGGGGTTTTGATTTACTTTGGCTTGTAAACAATAATAAAGAACTCTATCAAAAATTAGGTTTTAAGGATAAAGATTTAGAGACCTTTAATTTTTATGATGAACGTTTAAGTGGCTCCTTTTCCATAAAAAAAACACTACCTGTTTTTTCTTCGCTATCTTATGATAGTTTAGAGGTTCATAATGGTACCGAGGCCATTGTCGTTTATGCTAATTATCAGAATTTTTCTAAAGAAGAGTTATTAAAACAGCAAGAAGCTTTAAGAATTTATTGTCGTCAAGACACTTGGGCCATGGTCGAAATCTTAAATGCCTTACGTCATCTTGTAAAGTAAATGTCAATAATTTAAAGTTTTTTGACTATTTTTTGATTTTTTTAGTATTATATAGGAGTAAAGGACGTGATTTTTATGTTGTATCCATCCATTGATAAATTGCTTACCATTGTTGATTCAAAATACAAACTTGTTCATGTGGCTTCTATTCGGAGTAAACAAATGCTAGAAAATAATCATTATCAAATGGCTGAAAATGAATATGTTAACAAAAGAACAATTGGTAGAGCACTTGAGGAGTTGGATAAAGGACTTATTACCGTGATTAATCACAATGACACGAAGTAATAAGTTCTTTTTTTATAAAAATAGAAAATTTGAAAAATGTCTATATTTATCGTTAAAATTCAAAAAAAATACCAAAACTTGAATCGATTTCTTTAATCTTTGTGTTATAATCTTATTAAGATGGATGAGTCTATGACAAAGATAAAAGGAGGCATTTTATATGAAAAAGAAAAAAATAATTCTTTCTTTTTTTGTCCTGATATTGATACTTAGTGTTATAGGCATTTCTTATGCCTATTGGCATGTCACCTTGAGTCAAAAGAAAGTTAATAGAATAACAGGAAGTTGTCTTAGTTTATCTTTAGAAAATGAAAAGAATGCTATAAATCTTACCAATGCTTATCCAATATTAAATGAAGAAGGAAAGAAACTTACACCTTATTCTTTTTCTATAACAAATACTTGTGATTTATTTGCCAGTTATACCGTTAATTTAGAAGTATTAGAAGGCAGCACTCTGCCTATCAAATATATTAGTTCTTTATTAAACAATGAAAGAATTACAAAATTGGCTTCTTTAGAAGAGGCTAAAACCACTAGGGATGGGTCGATATCCTCCAAAGTTTTAGCCAAAGGTTCTTTAGGTTCTGGTGATACCATAGATTATGCACTAAGACTATGGATGAGTGAGGATGTGACACCTAGTGACGTTGACGCTATGAATAAAGTTTTTCAATCTAAAATTGTGGTTATTGCTTCGCCAAGTTCATACAGTCCAGTAGAAGCGGGGTACAGCACTTTGGCGGATGCTATATTAGCTAACGAATATCAAACAACCCCTGAAATATCGAAACAAAAAATTGCCTCCAAACAAACGCCAGATTTTAGTAAAACAGCCCCTATAATTATATGGAGTGAAAATAAAAGTCAATCTTTAACATCCGTAACTACGACGATGCCCCATCCTGACTTAGTAGCTTTAAAAGATACGGATGAAAAGTTTAAAAATTTAACCAATGATAATGTTTTAATTACATTAGGAACGGGTTATAAGTTTGATTCAGAACATGGTAGTTTTTCTTTAACGAACACGTCGTTATTAGATCCAACCACGCTAAATTATAATGGAAGTGACAAATATTATTATTGTCGGAGTTATTATACCACAAGTATAGATGATATTGTGAACATATCTCACACCACTTCTGGTTGTTCTGATATTTATGAAATATCTTCGGCTACCAAAAAAGATGATGAGTATGTAGGAACAACGGGAAATAAATATAGAGCACAAAAATTTACTTTGCAAGCTTTAAAAATTAATCAAAAAGAAAATGAAAGTGATAAATCAGATAAAGGTCTTTACAGTATAGAAGATGGTGATGGCACGAGCTATTATTATCGGGGGTATGTAAATAATAATTATGTTAAATTTGCGGGATATTTTTGGCA
>CAKOOQ010000032.1 GCA_934098555.1 uncultured Bacilli bacterium | reverse complement strand
ATCAGGAATTAGGTACAATAATTTTATGGCATATTTTTCGCATACTCAAAATATGCCATAAAATACTAAACATTATACCACACAAAAAGAAGAAGCGATGGCATTCCTCCTTTTTTAAGTATTAATTTTCTTAATTTCTTTAAAAACAAACGATTCACCATCAAATTCAAACTTGTATTCGTAAGTTTCAGCTTCACTTAAAAAATCATCTATCGTAAAGGTGCCTTCTTTTTGCACACCCAGTTTTCCTGTTTCAGCGATATCTTTGTAAATCGTTAACATATCACTTTCTATAGATTCTTTATCTGTAACAATAATTTTCTCTTCAACATAAAGAACTGTTGCTGTTTTATAAGCTTTTACTCTTTTCTTTAAAATGTTTTTGGTTGCGACATGATTACATTCCGTATTTATTTTATAAAAATGTGTGGCTTTGTCGTAAGTAAACTTACAAAGACTCGATGTTAAAAAATAACCAGATTCATGGGCATAAGTAATGCTTCCAAAGATTTTTTTGACATAGGCATCAATAACGGATTCATTGACTTCTTTAGAGTCAGGATTATCCAAAAAATACCGTGAAAGAGAAAGACCTAAAATATATTGATTGGAAAATGTGCCTTTTTTATAGACTTCATCTTGAAAATCATAATTACTGCCCGCATCAATACTTTTAAAAACTTCTTCGACAAGAACATCATTTACAGAAATTTCTTCTTTAACATCTTCTCTTTCCTCAGGTTTTTGAAAGACTAAAAAGCCAATAAAGCTCAAAAAAATGAGCATGAGCATAATAATCACAACAAAAACGATTATTTTTTTCATACTACTACCTTCTTCACTTAATATTGTACCATAATTTTTTATGAAAAAAAGTGTCTTTTTGATAAGGCACTCTAAAAAGATTCAACATCAACGACTACTTTAGATAGATGATTTTGATAAGCGTATAAGGAAATAAGTGTTCGAATAGCTCGAATAGTTTTGCCATTTTTACCAATTACACTACCCATTTCATCTTTGGAAACCAAAATATCTAATTTAATATTTTCTTCCTCTTCGTGAGTTGTTACTTTAATTAAATCCGCTTTTTTAACAATACTTTTCACAAGCATTTCTGCAAATTCTTCTAAAGATTTCATTATTTACCTGCTTTTTTAGATTCGGCATATTTTTTCATAATACCTTGTTTGCTTAAAATACTACGAACCGTATCAGTAGGAATCGCACCATTAGAAAGCCAATACATTGCTTTTTCTTCATTAACAGTGACAACTTCTTGTCCTTTAACAGGATTATAAGTTCCCACAACTTCTAAAAATCTACCATCTCTTGGACTTCTTGAATCAGCCGCAACGATACGATAAAAAGGTTTTGCTTTAGAACCCATTCTTTTAAGTCTTAATTTAACAGCCATGATAATACCTCCTTTGTCAATAAATATACTAACAAATAAATAAAGTGCTGTCAACAAAAAAATGTTGACAGATAATATTTATTCTGGCTTCACATCATGTAAAACAACTGTTCCAATTTTTTTCTTATCCATTGTTTGAACATTGATGTGAAATGTTTCTGGCTTTTTTAGACCAATAATAAGTAATGGCGTTGTTAAAATATTATTAAGTGGTTTTAAATATTCTACATATTTCTCATAAGTTCCTATTGCTCCATCAAAACCACCGGCTTTTTTCATCTCATCGGTAGCAGTGATTAAAATACCTGCCTTTGTTTGAATGGCTTTGGAAACATGATTCAGTTCACTAGATAAAACCGGTTTTATTAAATTCCAAGAAACATTGCCTCCATGATTAAAAGCGACTTCTATGGCGATATCATCTTTAGCAAAATCAAGACGCCATGTCCCTTTATTATCCACATAATCCTTATCGGCAAAAATAGGACTTTCTGCCTGCCATCCACGATATTCTAACTCTCTTTTTATTAATTTATTAATAGCTTCGGAAATACTTTTAGCCTCTCGTTTCTCACATTCAAACTCTTTTATAATATCTTCATCCGTAATATGATTTAAGGCCTCTTGAATTTCATTCCATAACGTGGCAAACTTTTCATTGACCTCAAAAATTTCTTTGGCATATCGATGCGAATACATAATATATTTCATAAGCACTCCTTCTTTTTTATTGTAACAAATTTAAAGATTCTTTAAAACCCCTTCATAAAAATAAAATTTTTTTTCTGTTAAAAAATATTTTTATATTACAAAAAAAGAGCCTTGCGCTCTTTAATCTAAATAGTTTTCATTAACATCATCAATAGCATTAACATCTTCTTCATCGACGATTTCATCATAATCATCATCCATGTCTTCAATTGGTACTTTTATCTTTGTATCGCCAACAATTTCAACACCTAATTCTTTTTCTATGTCTAAAACAATATTGCCATCTTTGACTTCTACATTTGTTACGCTTGGTTGTTTTAAACTCCGGACAATAATTTCAGAATTATTCGTTAAAGTTGCTGCATCTTTTAAAGGCACATTTAATAGTTCATTATATGCAAACTTCTTCGTGTTTACTTTTGTCTTAGTATCATTATCATAAGAATACCAAACATTAACATCAAAAGAACCATTCACTCCTACTTTACCATTTAAATTAGATCCTGAAAAATTATGATTAATAACCCAACACCCTAAAACGGTATCACAGGCTTCATCAGGTGTAAAAGAAAAATGCATCTGATTTGTTTTTTTAGCTTTGCCAATGACAGCCTTGGTTACAATCTCTTTAAAACTTGCCACTCTATCACCTCTATTGTAATTTATGCTTTTTTCTGTGTTTTTGTACCATGAAATACACTTTTAATCAAGAATTAATTCATTAAAGGCTTCAGAAACAATTTTAGCCATAATATTTATATCTTTTTCTAATAGATAATGATTCAAATAAGTCTTGTGAAAAGTAAACATCGTAGGATAACCCACCGTTAAAAGAGGAATATCAAAGGTTTTACGGCTAATTTCTTTATTACTTCTTAACTCACTAGCCAAACAAATACCACAGTCATTCACTTCAAGAGTTCGATTTAAGTTTTCAAAACGACTCGTTTTAAAGGAATCTATTAAAATAATAATATCAGGTTTTAACGACCTCACCACCATTTCAATAAGACGAAAAGAAGAAATACCTGTTTTACTTTGAGTATCAGGTGAAAAAAGCGCTACTTTGGGTATCGTTAAAAAATCATTATAAGCATTCGTGGCAATTAAATTATCTAAAACTCTTGGACCAAAGCTATCTCCTAAAATATCTTTAGCACCTAAACCTAAAAATAAAATGGGTCCGCCCTTATGATATTTTTTCAAAAAGGATTTTAACGTTTTTTTTAGAACTTTTTTCAAAACCTCTTCTTCATATAAAACTCTATCATCAAAAGAAAAAAGAAAATAATCTCCAGCTTCCTCGCCAGTCATTTTTTTATCTTTTTCTAAAAGTAAATAATGCTTTATTAAAACATCTTTTTCTTTGGATAAGCCAATTAACTTTTCTTTGCCAAGAGTTGATGCCACATCTAAAAGAATTTTATGATTCATACTATCACCATCATTAATATGGTTAAGATGAAAAAAAATATGTTAACGAATCACAAATTCGCCAACATATTTAGAAGCATAATTCTGTTTCATTTGTCTTAAAAATTGTCTGTTATGAAAAGCCTGATTGTGATTTTTAATCACAATTTTAGAAACCCCATAATCTTCGATTATCCGAAATATTTTTGTCTCCATTTGAGAATAATCTTTTGTATCAAGAGCATCCATAATATCAACATAAAGGGTTTCATTTTGATAATATAAATCCATTTTTATCACCGATAACAATGTATCAAATAAAAGGTTTAAAGAAAAGACTTTCGACATAATAAGCTAAAAAAAGGCCTTAGGCCTTAAAATTTACTTTTAACAAGTTGACTTACTAAAGACATATCTGCTTGGTTACCAATTTTATCTGTTAAGTATTTCATGACTTTACCCATGTCTTTAATACTTTCCGGTTTTAATTCTAAGAAAGCATCTTCCACTTCTTTTTTAATTTGTTCTTCACTTAACTCTGCAGGTAGGTAAATTTTTAAAATTTCAATCTCTTTTTGTAAATCTTGAAGTTCTTCTGTTTTACCATATTTTTGAAATTCCGTCATAGAATCTTTTCTTTGTTTCACGGCCTTTTTGATAACACTCATAACTTCTTTGTCATCTAATTCCTTTTTTAAATTAATTTTTTCTAGTTGTAAAGAACTTTTTAGCATTCTTAAAACAGATAATTTAAATTTGTCGCCTTCTTTCATGGCTGTTTTCATATCTAAAGCTATTTTCTCATTTAAATTCATATTGTTTCCTCTTTTCCCTTTCTTTATTTTACTACAATAAAAAGAAAAAATACAGTTCAAACTGTATCTTAGTAACTACGATGTTTACGAGAATTACGAATATTTTTCTTCTTTTCTTCTCTTTTCTTTACTCCTGGTTTTTCGTAATGTTTTCTTTTTTTAACTTCTGAAGGGACACCACTTTTTGCAACAACGACTTTCCATCTTTTTAATGCTTTATCAATATCGCCATCTTTAACTATAACTTTATTGGAATTCATGCTATTTCACCCTCCCTTCGTCATTTCTACAATTGATTATAACACTTGCATTTTACAGATGCAAGAAAAAAAACGCGCATTAAGGCGTAAAAGCTCGAATTTTAAACGCTCATGAGTTCTTTTTCTTTTTCTTTAAATTTTTCATCAACCACTTTATTATATTTATTGATAAGTTCTTGAATGGCTTCTAATTCCTTTTTCTCTTCATCTTCAGGTAATTCTAAAAGTCTTATTTCATCATTTGCATCTTGCCTTATATTTCTTAAGGCAATTTTGGCTTCTTCACATTCTTTTTTTGCTTCTTTAACGTATTCTCTTCTTCTATCTTCCGTAAGTTCGGGAATCGTCAAAATAATCATTTCCCCATTATTTGTCGGAGTAATACCAATATTAGCTTCGTGAATAGCTCTTTCAATATCTTTTAAAGCCCCACGGTCAAAAGGTTTTATCATAAGTTGACGAGCTTCAGGGACGGTAATATTACAAAGACTTTGTAAAGGTGTTAAAGCTCCATAGTAAGAAACCATAATACCACTTACCATAGCAGGATTAGCTCTTCCTGCACGAATATTTAAAAGTCTATTATCTAAACTTTCCATTGCTTTTTGCATTTGTTTTTCTGTATTCATATTTATCCTCTTTCTTATTTTTCTATTATGCCATTAAAGATTAAAAAATCCTCAATTTTATTTCTATTTGTTTCGCCTACCATGTCATCTTTTAGTGTACCATTATCAAAGTACATAAGATAGGGTGTATAAATAATCTTGGCACTTATTTTTTCATCAACTTCTCGAAACTTTTTTAATGTTTCTGTAGAATTATCGTATAAATCTTTATTAAAATAATAAATTTCCACTTTCCTTTTATCATAAATTTCTTCTAAAGTAGGAAGCATTTTTTCACAAACGACGCAGTCACTCTTAGAAGAAAGAAGTAAAAAGCTTTCTTTTTTATCTATTTTTTCTAAAACTTCATTTAAACTTAGCTCGGGTAAAAAGGAAATGCTATAAGCCTCTTTCGAAGAGCCACCAAAAACTTTATCATTGGGATTTGGATTATTTTTGAAAAAATGAAGGGCTATTTGGTCACCCATTGCGATGAAGATAATAACAATAACAATAAACGTACAATAAAGAAATTCATTGCGCTGATGATTTTCACCCAGATTTTCCTCTTTATTCTTTTGCTTCATTTTCTTCACCTAAAAACTTTTCTATAAAAACACCTAAACTAACCATTTTAGAAGCCACTTTTTCATTCGTCCAATAATCATCTACGGCAATATCACCATGAACAATATTCGTTTCATCATCATAGTAAACAATCTCGCCGTTTTTAACGGCAACTAAAGTAGGTGCATATATTTCTTTATTATTATTGTCTAAAAAAGGCACATAACTGGATAATTCGCGAACAATATTTTCATAATAATGATTGTTGTTACTACGATCATTTTTAAAATTATAATAATAGATTCCCTTAACACCCATTCTTATGGCCGCATCATTTAATATTTCGGCATATTTACTGCTCCACTTATTTTCTGGAAAGGCCATAAAAATGATTGCCGTTTTCGTATTCATCATCTCAAGAACTTCTTTAGCATTGGTATATTTAAAGACATTATTACTAGCTATACCGTATTCTTTGGTAAAAGATTCACTGTCTGTAAGTTCTCTTTTAGGGGCATTATAATTCTTGCCACCTAAATAAATAAAAGCACTGATTAAAAAAACGAAACTGATAACATAAAATATTTTTTGCCACATAGGCATTGGTTTTTTCTTAACTTTCATACTATCCCTCTGGGTTTATTATATCAATTAAAAACTAAGAAAAAAAGACACTTTAATCAAAAAGTGTCTAAATTTGTTAATTTCCTTTAACTTGATTCATTACTTCAGAGGCAAAGTCATCATTTCTTTTTTCCATACCTTCACCAACTTCATAACGAATAGCTGTTTTTAATTCACCTTTATTATTTTTGATGTATTCATTTACAGATAAACCACTATCTTTAATAAAAGCTTGTTCTACTAAACAAATTTCTTTATAGAATTTATGCATTCTACCTTCTACCATTTTTTCAGCAATCTCAGCTGGTTTTCCTTCACTCATAGCAAGTTCTTTTTGAACTTCTTTTTCATGATTGACAACGTCTTCTGGAACATCGGAAATGAAGACATAGCTTGGACGCATAGCCGCTTGTTGCATAGCAATATCTTTAGCTACTTCTTCATTAGCACCTTTTAAAACAACTAAACTAGCAATTTTACCGCCCATATGAATGTAAGAACCAAAGACTTCACCATCTTCTAAAGTAAGAATTTGGAAACGACGTAAAGAAAGTTTTTCCCCTATTTTAGCTGTTTTAGCTACAATTAAATCCTTAATCGTGCCATCTGGAGTACTTACTTCCATAGCATCCTCTAAAGTTTTAGCATCACTTTTTAATAAAGATTCACCAATTTCTTTAATCATGTCAATGAATTCTTCATTTTTACTAACAAAGTCTGTTTCAGAGTTCACTTCTAAAATAACAGCTTTTTTACCATCCATAAAGATATTAGCTAAACCCTCAGCCGCAATACGGCTTTCTTTTTTATTAGCCTTAGCAATACCTTTTTCTCTTAGATAATCTTCAGCAGCAGCCATATCTCCGTTTGTTTCGGCAAGGGCTTTTTTACAGTCCATCATGCCTGCTCCTGTTTTTTCTCTTAAATTTTTAACCATTTCAGCGGTTACCATAAAACTCAAATCCTTTCCAATATCATTTTATTCAGCACTTTTTTTAGCGTCTTCTTTTTTTCTGTCGTCTTTGCTTTTCATTTCTTTAGCCACTTCTTCAGAAGAATAATCAACAAGTTCAAGATTATTAGCTTCACAAATAGCATTATTTAAAGCACCCATAACAACTTTGATAGCTTTAACCGCATCATCATTTCCTGGAATAACAAAATCAACATCATCAGGATCACAGTTTGTATCAATTAAACCAAATACAGGGATATTTAACTTTCTTGCTTCATGAATAGCATTAGCTTCCTTCTTAGAATCAATAATAATAATAGCTTGTGGAAGTTTATTCATACCACGAATACCAGAAAGTAAACGATTTAATTTGTCATATTCTTTTTTAAGACCAATAACTTCTTTTTTAGGTAAAACATCAAAAGTTCCGTCTGCTTCCATTTTTTCAATTTCTTCAAGTCTATTAACACGACGACGAATCGTACGGAAGTTTGTTAACGTACCACCTAACCAACGCTCTGTTACATAGAAAGATTTACTTCTTAAAGCTTCTTCTTTAACTACTTCACCAGCTTGTTTTTTGGTACCTACAAATAAGAAAGTACCACCATTTTCAGCAATAGATTTCATTTCAGCATAAGCTTTTTCCATACCTTCAACAGTTTTGTCTAAATCGATAATATAAATATCATCTCTAGCCCCATAAATATAAGGTTTCATTTTTGGATTCCATCTTTTTGTTTGATGTCCAAAATGAACACCAGCTTCTAATAAAACATTCTTAGAAACAACGCTCATAAAAACATCCTCCTTCGTTTTTCTTCTGCCTAGATCTTCTTAGCATTTTCACCCAACGCCGTGAGCACTTGAAAACTCTAATCCCTAGTGCATGTTTATTTGCTTTTATTAAGCACGTCTATTGTACCAAAATATTCAAAGAATAACAAGAAATTTTACTCAGCACTTTTCACAAAATTTTCGACTTCACTTTTACTCATTAAGCCTATTTTTTTACCTACTTCTTTACCATCTTTAAAAAGAATAAGAGTTGGAATAGACATGACCCCAAAAGAAATAGCTAAATCTTGATGTTCATCTGTATTTACTTTTAAAGTATTAATATCTTCACATTCTTCTAAAATAGCCCCCATTCTTTGACAAGGTCCACACCAATCTGCATAAAAATCAACTAAAGTGATGCCCTCTTTTATTTCTTCTTCAAAATTTTCTTCTTTTAAATATTTAATCATAATTTCATCCTTTCCGTTCTTTACTTATTCTATCATACTTTTTTTAAGTTTATACAAAAGTTTCAAGCAAACATTCCATAATTTTTAATAGAATCAATCTTAATCATCATATAAAAAACTAGTACTTTTCTTTCAAAAATACTAGTTCATGCTCTTTGACAATTTAAAAAGTCATAAAAATTTACACACTACTTTTGAACATGCCTTTTTAATTTTCAGTTCCTAGGATATACGGATTTGTTTCACTGCCTTCTCCGCTTAAAATCGTCGTAGAGGATATCAGATATACCGAAGGCCGCACCAAACCAGCACCGGAGGCATCGTAGACAAAGCCAGGGCTGAAGACATAGAACACAACGTAAGCACCCGAAGAGTCCGCGTACGGAGAAATTGTCCATTGAAAACCACCTGAATTATAAAGGTAGTCATTATTTCTACAATCACTATAAGAACTATCGCCCCAACTATATAATTCTTTATTTAAACAACTTGTTCGATTACTTGTACTTCCTCCACTGGTTGCATAGCCATAGTCGCTTGGATACATTAAACCTATTTTGCCATTCCATGTCGTTGTTCTTTCTACCGTATCATTACAGTATGTTCCTGACGTACATATTTTTCCATTATTGCTACTTCTTTCGTAACTATAAAAATGACTTGCTAAACCATTACTTGCTGAAAAACAATCATTTGTGCCATTTGTTCCTGTATTCCATAAGGTGTCACCTATTAATGACTTTAAATTTGTTTTTAAACCACTATTGGTAAAATCACAGGCTGTTGTGTCATTATTATGCCTAGAATAGCAGTTTCCTGAACTATTATTGTAATATAATGAACCACCAACACTTTCACTTTCATAACCTGGATTTAAAAGTTTCATTAAATCAGCTTGACTCCATTCATTGACACCATAACCATTATTTATAGATGATTCTGAAGAGTCCCATGAATATTTTCCTATTGACTCATTTCTTATTAATTTTATTCTTGTTTCTTTTTTTCCTGTGCCATCATCTATATTATTCATAAGACCTATAATACGCCATAGTTCGTTATCTATTTTGACATAGTTACAAGGATTTTTTCCAACATATCTTAAATTGTTAT
>CAKOOQ010000031.1 GCA_934098555.1 uncultured Bacilli bacterium | reverse complement strand
GGTCCGCCCTTCGGTATATCTGATACCCTCTGCGACGATTTTAAGCGGGGAGGGAAGCCAAACAAATCCCTATACGATTGGTTAAAGATTAACGCATAAACGTTAGTCTTTTTTCATATGCTCTAATAGGTGAATAAAATGACACTAGAAGTAGGTAATCTTGTAACAAGATATAAATATAATCATGATGTTGTTTTTAAAATTTTATCCATAAAAAATGAAACGGCTTATTTAAAGGGCGTTAATGTAAGGTTATATGCCGATGCCCCTTTAGAGGATTTAAAGCTTTATCAAAATGATGTTCGTAGCGATGAAGATGAAGAAATCATTTTATTTAATGATGATCGGGGAGATTATTTTTTTCTTCCAGGAAAAGTACTTCATATTGATGCGGATAAGGATTATTTAGAAAGATGTTTAAATTTTTATAAACGAAATAAAGTCATGGCTATTGGTAAACAGATTAACGAAAAAGAAATCTATAAAGAAATCAAAAATTTGTTAATAGAATATCAACCGGATATTGTGGTTATCACAGGTCATGATGCCTATTATGAAAAAAAAGGTAGTAAAAATGATATTAAAAATTATAAAAATACAGAGTACTTTGTTAAAGCTGTTAAAGAAGCTAGAAAGTATGAAAAAAGTCATGAAAAACTTGTTATTATCGCTGGAGCCTGTCAAAGTGATTACGAAGAGCTTATTAAAGCTGGTGCCAATTTTGCAAGTTCACCCAAACGCGTAAATATTCATGCCTTAGATCCAGCTATTATCGCGACTGTTTTAGCTATGAGTGAAAGAAATAAAGAAATTGATTTAGTAAATTTACTTTCTAGAACCAAGTATGGCGCGGATGGTATGGGAGGAATTATTAGTACAGGCATGATGTATGTCGGGTTTCCAAGATAGGGAGGGACAATGAATTTAGATATTGTGAGAGAAAATATGAAAAAATACCTAAATAGAAATGTAAAAATAGATGTTTATGGCATGCGGAATAAAAATTACGAGTATTATGGGGTCGTATCTGGACTTTATCCGTATGTTTTCACCGTCTTAATAGATGGTACACAAAAAAGCTTTAATTATTCGGATGTTATAATTGGCGATGTCGTTGTAAACTTTGCGTAAAAGGCTTGAAATCGCCTATAGGTTCGTTATAAAATAAATATATAAGTTAGAGATAACTTTAGAAGGAGAGAATATTATGAAGATTACATCTGTAAGTGTTCGTAAAATTACGAAAGAAAATTCAAGATTGAGAGGAATTGCATCTGTATTATTAGATGATTCATTTGCTATTCATGATATTAGAATAATTGAAGGAGATAATGGTCTATTTATAGCTATGCCTAGTAGAAAAACAGCTACTGGTGAATATAAAGATGTATGTCATCCAATTAATCCAGATGTACGTACAGAATTTACAAACGCTGTATTAGATGCTTATAATAAAGCTGAAGAATAAAAAATACTAGGGAATCCTAGTTTTTTTAAGGTATAAATTACTTTTAAGTTCATATGCTTTATTGGGTGATAATATGGATAGTGTTCCACAGTTAGTTTCTAGTAGTCATGAAGTAAAAATTATAGATAGACGAGAAATATATTTAACAGGTGTTAAAAAGATTACAAGTTTTGACCATGAAGAATTTTTGCTTGAAACAACCATGGGAACATTGCTTTTAAAAGGAAGTAACTTAGAACTTTTAAAACTCGATACTCATGATGGAAATGTAAAAATAAAAGGAAAAATAAATAGTTATCAATATTTAGAAAAAAATGGAGGTAAGCCAAAAGAAGAAGGGTTTATGGCTAAGCTTTTTAAATAATGAATGAAGTTATTCAGCTTTTATCCTTTTTTGCTTCCTTTTGTTTTGGCTTTTTCTTTCATATCTTAACTCTTTTTCATTTTAAATTAACCGATACGTATCCGGTTTGGTTAAAGTATTTAACTACTCTTCTTTTTATTCTAGATATTACATTAAGTTATCTTTTAATTCTTTATTATTTAAATGGAGGAATTGTTCACATCTATTTTGTGACGTTTGTGTTTTTAGGCTTTGGTGCTTATAGTTTTGTGTCAAAAAATGTAAAAAACACGAAAATTTCATCTCTTAAAATTGTCAAAAAAATAAATCGATGATATAATCCGCGTAGAAAGTAGGGATGATATTTGAAAAAACAAACGCTTTCTAAAGCGAAACGAAGATTCTTTGTTTTAACGTTTGCTCTTGTTTTAGTCGTATCCTTATCTATCTTACAAATTTTTAAAGACTGGCTTTCTATCGCGTCTAATAAAAGTGAAATTGCAAGCCTAAATGCTCACTATGACGAATTACTAGCTGAAGAAGAAAGTTTAAACAGTGAAGTGACAAAATTACATGATAAAGACTATGTTGCACGTTATGCAAGAGAAAAGTATATGTATAGTTTACCAGGAGAATATATTATCAAAATGCCTACAAAAGACGAATAAATCGCCTTTTTTGACAATTTTCTCTTTTTTTTTACCTTTTTTTCCGTTACACTATTAGTAGTGATCAATATGGAAAAGTACTTCGTAGTGCAAAATTTAAATTTGGTTGTTCAAAATACTAAGATAATAGAAGATTTAAACTTCAATATTTCATCTTCTGTATGTCTTCTAGGCGAAAGTGGCTCTGGAAAAAGCCTCCTTTTAAAATCTCTTCTAAAAACAAAGAAATATGAAACGAATGGGACAGTTTCCTTCTATCTCGGCGAAAAGAAACCATTTAATTATTTACAAGGAGATTATGATAAAGATACCTATGAGTTTTTAAGTCACTTTTTTTCAAAGGAAGATGACTATAAATATGCTTTATGGCAAAAAATTAAAGATTTTCCGGACTTTCTTTTTTGTGAAGAACTTCATTTAGAAGAAAAGGATTTTCTTTTATTTTTAGATTTTTTAAAAAATAAAAATATTAAAATATTTTATGTGACACATGATGTAGAACAAACGCTTTACTTTGAATATCTTTATGTTTTAAAAAATGGTAAAATTGCCATAGAAGGTAAAACACAAGCTGTTTTAAAAGAAGAAAAAATAATTAAACGACTCGGTTTTTCTTTACCGTTTTATATAAACCTATCGAAACAACTGGGATATTATGGGTTATCTCATCAAATATGTACAAATAAAGAAGAGTTGGAGGAATCGTTATGGCCATCAATTTAAATTCCTTATTAAGAAAAGATACTTTTACGGTTTTGGTAAATTTTCGTTGTCGGTTTAAAGGGATGTCTTCTTCTTTAGAAGTTGGCATTATCTCTTCTAAAAAAACAACTTCGATGGCTTTTGTCGATGATTATTTAAAAGAAGAAACCTTAGAACCTTTAGATACTATTAAGAAAATATTACCTTTAGTGAGATTAAATGAAACTATTTTAGACAAACATCTTAAGTATTTAACACTTTTAGAATTAAAAAAAGTTCGTTTGGCTAAGGTGCTCCTTTTAAAATCTCATCTAATTATTTGTGACCATTTTTTTGAAGGAATGATTGATGCAGAGAAAGATTATTTTAGACGTCTTTTACGTAATTTAATATATAAACAACAAAAACAAGTTATCTTAATGGAAGAAGATATGAATTTTGTATGTGAAACTGTTAAAGAATTTTATTTATTTACAAAGAATGAAAAACATAAATTAATTCAAG
Source organism: uncultured Bacilli bacterium (assembly GCA_934098555.1). GTDB lineage: Bacteria > Bacillota_I > Bacilli_A > RF39 > UBA660 > Ventrenecus. The sequence continues at coordinate 6,089 of CAKOOQ010000031.1, read as the reverse complement.
ATTTTTATGAAGATGAAATATATAATTATGTAAAAATGCCTTATACGGTGGAAGTTGTTAAATACTTAGAAGATTGTGGTTATGAAATTGACCATGAAATTACTTTTAACGAAACCTTAAAGGCAATTTATCGAGGTGTAGCATGAGATATTTAGGAAAAATTAGTTATGATGGTAGTAAGTTTGAAGGTTTCCAAAGACTCAATAATGGTAAGGGTGTTCAAAATGAACTGGAAAATGTTTTAAGTAAAATAGCTGAGCAACGAGTAGAAGTAAAAGGCTCTGGAAGAACAGATTGTGGCGTACATGCTTTAAATCAAGGTATATCCTTCACCTTATCTTTAGATATTACGCCAGATAAATTAAAATATGTAATGAATCGGCTTTTAAATCCTTATGTGACTGTTAAAGAATTAAAAGTGGTAGAAGATGATTTTCATGCTCGATTTAATGCTAAGGAAAAAACTTATCTTTATAAAGCTTATTATGGAGAGAAAGATTCTTTTTTAAATGATTATGTAGCTTATATTTATCAAAAACCAAATATGCATCTTATGTCGTCAGCTGCCAAAGTATTTGTAGGAACCCATACTTTTACTAATTTTGTGAGTGGTTACCGTGATAACTATGAAACAACCATTTATAAAATAAATGTTAAAAAAGTAGGAAATTATTATTACTTCACTTTCACAGGAACCGGTTTTTATCGTTATATGATTCGCCATCTTGTCGGGGCTATTTTGGATGTAGGTATGGGAAAATGCGCTTTAAATGACATAAAAAAGGCTTTAGATAACCCAAATCAAAAAAGAACTTTTTCCGTGATGATACCTAATGGCTTATATCTTGTTGATGTAAAATATTGAAAAAGTTGTTTTTTTGTTTGACAAGTGTACTTTAATCGCATATAATTTTAATCGGTACATTTTATTTTATCTTTAAGAAGTTTGCCGTGGGAAAGTGGATTTTGAGAAGATTAGATGAAAGGAAAGAAAATTATGAGTACATTTTTACAAAAAAAAGAAAATGTTGACCGTAAATGGTATATCATTGATGCCGAAGGTAAGACATTAGGTCGCGTAGCTACAAAAGCTGCAACAATTTTAAGAGGTAAACATAAACCTACTTATACACCAAGCGTTGACTGTGGAGATTATGTTATTATTATTAATGCTTCTAAAGTACGTTTAACGGGTAACAAATTAGACGATAAGATGTATTATAACCATTCTGGATTTCCAGGAGGCCTAAGAGAACGTAATGCTCGTACAATGCTTCAAAATTATCCTGAAGAAATGATGGAACGTGCTGTTAAAGGTATGCTTCCTCATGGACGCTTAGGAAGACAAATGGGTAAAAAGTTATTTGTTTATCGTGATGAAAATCATAAACAAACAGCTCAAAAACCAGAAGAATTGAAAGTAGATTAAGGAGGATAATTTATGGCAAAACAATCATGGAGTGCTATTGGTAGAAGAAAATGTGCAACAGCACAAGTAACTTTAACAAGTGGTACAGGAAATATTACAATTAATGGTGTAGATGTAAACGAATACATGCCTGATAAAATCTTAGTATTAGACTTAAAACAACCACTTACTTTAACAAATAACGAAAATCGTTTTGATATCACCGTTAATGTTAAAGGTGGAGGATATGCTGGTCAAGCAGGTGCTATCCGTTTAGGTATTACAAGAGCCTTATTAAAATTTGACGCCAACACAGATCAAACAGCTGATACAGCATATCGTAAGATTTTAAAACCAGCTGGTATGATTACAAGAGATCCAAGAGTTAAAGAACGTAAAAAATATGGTCTTAAAAAAGCACGTCGTGCTCCTCAATTCTCAAAACGTTAATATTTTCTTTTTAAAAATGTCAAAAAGTCTACAAATTGTAGGCTTTTTTTGTACTTTGAAACGTAAAATGAATTATGAAAAGAAATTATATTTGTTTAATATTATTTACGTTTTTCTTTTTTTTATCTTCTTTTAATGTTGTTAAAGGAAGTCAGGCACCTTTGACTTTCATTTTGGATGCCGGTCATGGGGGAGTTGACCCAGGAACGGTCGTGGGCGACATTAAAGAAAAAGATATCAACTTAAAAATAACCTTAAAATTAAAAGAAAAGCTGGAACAAAAAAATATTCGGGTTTTACTCACACGGGATAAAGATTATGATTTAGCAAGTCCTGATATTAATAGACGTAAGAAAAGTGATTTTGACCATCGGATTTTAAAAATCAATGAAAGTAAAGCCGATTATTATCTTTCGATTCATTTAAATTTTTTAGATGATACAACCTATTATGGACCCCAAGTCTTTTATACGAAAGATAATAAAGAACTCGCTTTAAAAATTCAAAAACAGTTAAATGAAAAATTAAACTCTAAAAGAGAGGTAAAAAAAATTGCTAATACGATTTATATGTATTCGAAATTAAATATTCCTGGCGTCTTGATTGAATGTGGTTTTTTATCTAATAAGGAAGAAAGAGAAAAACTTTTAACAGATGACTACATTGATAAGCTTGCTAGTATTATAGCCAGTTCCTTTTAGATTTTAAAAAGACTTGGTTTTCTTTTATCTTGCCATGAAAGGCCTGTGATATAAGAATAATCTTTTAACGTCTCTTTCATCTCATTTAAGCTTACGTCCTCTTTAAAATATTTATCTAAAACAGTAATAATTTCTACTGCTTTTAAAAGAGCTTTTGCATATAAGTCCTCAAAAGAAGCCGTACTTTTTTCTTTACTCCAAGGATTATACCAAACCTCATGCTTTAAATTTAAGTAATTTTTATTTATTTTGGTTACGTGAAAACTTAAGTATTCATATCTTCGTTTACTAAAAAAAGTAAGAGTGTCCTTTAAATGATATAGTTTCTTTTTATAACCTTTTTTATCGGTGACAAAATACTTTAGAAGAAACTGACCTGTTCTTGAGGCTTCTTCGTATTTACGTCCCATTTGTTTTAATTTAAATGTATCTTCAAAAACAGAGTTCATAAGTTCTTTTAAGTCTTTGGAAAAGATGATTTTAGGTAACAGTGTACTGGCTAAATTCGCATCATTCAAATTTTTACCACTTTTCTTTTGGAGCATATAAGCATCAATATTAACCTCCATTTTTTCATGCAAACCACGATATCTTAAATTAAGATTCACATCATTAGTATAATAAAAAACATAAGGATGACAATGGTAGTCTAAAACATAATGCGTGATACTGCCAAAAAGATAGGCCCTAATCTCCTCATTAGTATCTAAATGTTTGTCTTTCATATAAGAAATGATATTTAAAAAATACGTATCGGTTTTTTCTTTCTGGGCACTTATCCCTAGTTTTCTTATCGAATTACCCAGAAAAGGCGTGAAAAATTTATAATAAAAAAGATTATCAAAACTTTGGGCAAATAAAAGATACGTTTTTTCCTGATTTTGAAAAGAAGTTTGTATTTTTTTAGGTAATGCTTCAAAGACATCCTTTGCAAATAAATGATGAGTTACAATAGAAGGCATACTATCACCAATCCTTAAAATTATTATAAAATATTTTCACCTTTTTTTCACAAAATCATAACAAAGTTGACAAGAAAACTTTTTACAATTAATAAGTACTTTGTGATATAATGTTTGTTAGAATATGGGGCGATGTGATGCAAAAGACATTCAAAACTCTAGAAGAACAAGTTAGTATTATGCAAAGTAAAGGGCTTATCATTCGTGATACAAAAGAAGCTGAGGATATATTACTTCGTGAAAACTATTTTTTCTTTAATGGTTATCGGTTACTTTTTATGGAAAGTGCTAGTAATAAGAAATTTCTTCCCGGAACAACTTTTGAAGAAGTGTACGCTATGTTCCAATTTGACCGGCATATGCGTAACATTATTTTTAAAAACCTCCTAATTATTGAAAATAATATTAAGAGTATTACGGCATATAATATTTCTAAACATTATGGTATTCGAGAAGAAGATTATTTAAATCCTAAAAACTTTGTAAACGATAAAAGAAGAAGAAAACAAGTAGATGATTTACTACGAAAGATGAAAAGACAAATTCGTATTAATGGTGGGCAACATCAAGCTACCATGCATTATATTGAGAATTATGGCTATATTCCTTTTTGGATTGTGGTTAAGATTTTGTCTTTTGGCATTGTAAGTGAACTTTATCAAATATTAAAGCCTGAAAATCAAGTGGAAATAGCCAAGGACTTTGGTGTTCAAGTAAATGAACTTATTGTGTATTTACCCATTTTAGCTAATTTCCGCAACTTATGTGCTCATGAAGATATCTTATATGATCACCGTGCTCAACGTGATATTGAAGATACGATTTATCATGGACAACTACATATTCCTAAATTAAATGGGGAATATATATATGGAAAAAATGATTTATTTGCTATTGTTTTAATTTTAAAACAAATGCTTCGTAAGGATGATTTCTTTCTTCTTATGAGTGAAATGGAATATGAGATTCAGATTTTAGCAGATAAATTAAAAACAATTTCGATAGAAAAAGTTCTTGATAGAATGGGATTTCCTATCAATTATGAAGAATTAATAAAATTATGAAAGGAATGTTGTTAAAAATGAAAAAAGAAAAAATAGTAACGGCTAAAACGTCCAGTGATTTTGGCAAATACTTATTACTTTCTATTATTATGCTTTTAATTGGGGCAGGAGGACTTTATGCGTTAATGTATTTCTTCCCAGAGCCTTTTGTTAAAACTATAACAGAGGAAGTTGTTAATAAAAATGTAACTGTTACAGATTCTGGTATTGCTGATGCTGTTGAAAAAGTTTATGATGCTGTTGTAGTTGTTAAAACTTATGTCAATAAAGAAGCTTATGCTACCGGAACCGGCTTTGTTTATAAAAAAGATGGCGATAAAGCTTATATTTTAACCAATAATCATGTTATTGATAGTGCTGATTCTGTTTATGCAGTCTTTCCTGATGGTTCTGTTGTTGAAACTAAAGTAGAAGGAAAAGATTCTTATTCCGATACAGCTGTTTTATCCATAGAATCTTCCAAAGCCCTTTCTGTAGCAACTATGGGAAGTAGCGAAAATGCTCGTCTTGGTGATACGGTCTTTACCGTTGGAGCACCAATTAATGCCGATACTTATTCAGGAACTGTAACACGTGGTATTCTATCTGGAAAAAATAGACTTGTTAGTGTTTCATCTTCTAATAGTTCCCGTGCTGACATGATGATGAGTGTTTTACAAACAGATGCTGCAATTAACTCTGGTAACTCAGGTGGTCCGTTACTAAACGCTAACGGAGAGGTTATCGGTATGAACTCTTTAAAACTTTCTTCAAGTAGTTCTACTTCTACTGCTACAATTGAAGGTATGGGTTTTGCTATTCCTATTGAAACCGCTTTAAAATATGCAGCTAAACTAGAAAAAGGAGAAACCATTGAAAGACCATCTTTAGGTGTTTCAATGTTAAATGTCAGTGACTTTAACTATCCAACAATTAACAACCTAGGTGTTTCTAGTGGTGTTTATATTCAAACTGTTGTATCGGGTTCTCCAGCTGAAAAAGGTGGTATCAAAAATGGTGATATCATTGTCGCTGCTGATGACAAAGATGTTACAAACTTAGCTTACTTAAGATATTTACTTTACAATCATACGGTTGGAGATACCATGAAAATAAAGGTTTATCGTAAAGGTGAATACAAAGAATTAACAATTACCTTAGACCAAAAAGCAAGTTAACATATAATAAAAGGGACAAGAGAAAATCTTGTTTTTTTTACAATTTTCTAAAAATCCTCTTGACACTCGTGGGTGGGTATTTGCTACAATTAATATAAGAAAACTATAGTAATTTTTTTATGCAAAAATCTATGGTAATAAAAAGGAGATGTTCCAATTATGGAAAAAAAGAAAAGAAATATATTAGTTTTAACTGTTTTATTAATAGGTATCATCGCTATTATAGGCGTATCCTATGCCTTATGGGTCTTAAACTTAACCCAAACAGGCCAAAATGATATTGTTACATCTTGTTTTAATATTACTTTCACAGATAAAGACAATATTAGCTTACAAAAGGCTTACCC
>CAKOOQ010000030.1 GCA_934098555.1 uncultured Bacilli bacterium | reverse complement strand
CATGGATTTGAACCATGGAACCCGAAGGAACAGATTTACAGTCTGCCGCGTTTGACCACTTCGCTATCCCTCCATAACAAGAAATGGTGCCGACAGAGGGAATCGAACCCCCAACCTACTGATTACAAGTCAGTTGCGCTACCTATTACGCTATGTCGGCAAAAAAAATAATGGTGGGCGTTTACGGACTCGAACCGCAGACCCTCTGCTTGTAAGGCAGATGCTCTAACCAACTGAGCTAAACGCCCTTGTCTCCAACTGACACTTAAAATATTACCAAAAACCCTATCTCTTGTCAATTAAATTTTGCATTTTTTTTGTTTTTTTTGACATTTCTGGTTATTATTTACAACCCACGACGAAAAGATAAGCATTTTTGCTTATTTTCTAAGCTCTAAAAGTTCAACTAACGTATAAGGATTATCTTCAACTAGTCTTTTTAGACTTTCCACCATATATTCTACAGGTCTCAATATAGCTTCTTATGTTGGCATAATCGGATGCTCTATCTATATTTTGAAATTAATCTGATACTTTCATCTTGGTTTTTGCTCCTCTTAAGTTTCTTTCACTTAAGTTGTTTGTAAAAGGTATGTCAAAGTCTAAAATCCAATAAATATAGTTATCCCTATATTCCATAATTCGTTTTATTAAAGTTAATTCTTTTTCAGCGTAAGATAATTTTGAAATTTTCAGAGTATAATTAAACTAAAAAAGATAGAAATATTAATTTTTTCTATCTATGTCTATAAATAATAACATTCGTTTTATCCGTATTTTTTAAGTAATAATCAGGATTAATACGCGAGTACACGTTTTCTTCAATACAAAAAGGATAATCTTCTGCATTATTATTATCAAATGGTAGAATTTTACTTTTCCTATAAAGAATATGCCTTATATCATTCAGAATCGGTTGCAAAATAATTTTCAGCTCCACTTAAATTATGCTTCTTCATTAAAGTATTGTTCGTACCAAATACAAAAGCAATAAATATTGTATATTTTACGTCCATTGTTTTCGTTGTTTTGATAATGTTTTTCAAGTAAATTGAGAATATATTTTTGATCAAAGAAACGAGAAACATAAGACTTTTCAAAAGTCGTTTTTACTTTATTATAATATTTTTCTTCTCTTAACCATTTTGAAAAAGGCACAGGAAAACCACATTTTCTTCGTTTAGCCCAGTCAAGAGGTATTGTTTCTTTAGCTAAATCCCGAAACAAAAACTTTGTTTCATTATTTTTTAGCAAATATTTTGATGGAATTGTTCTTGCAAAATTGAAAACATCAATATCCATAAGAGGCGTTCTTAACTCTACTGAATGAGCCATACTCATCCGATCTGCTTTCACTAAAATATCTTTGGGAAGCCAAAAATTAAAATCAATATACATTTTTTGCGTTAAAACATCTTCATCTTTTACTTTATCATAATAAGGTTTGATAATATCTGATATTTTCTCATCATTTTTTAAAGAATCAGCTAAAATCTTATTAGCCTCCTCACTTTCCATGTAACTGCCATGGCCAATATATCTTTCATAAAAAGGTTGTCCATACAAAATCAAAGTATTACGTCCTGGAAAATGTGGTAAATGCTTACAAATATTACGATTAAACTTTCTTAAAAACAAAGGTAAATGAAGGTAAAGGCGAAGTAAAAAGGGATCATTATACTCATTATATCCGCCAAACATTTCATCGGCACCTTCCCCAGCTAAAGCCACTTTAACGTCTTTACGCGTCAAATCACTTAAAAAATATAAAGGTACCGTAGATAAATTAGCGTGAGGTTCATCGGTATGCCATTCTACCCTAGGTAAAGCCTCAAAAAAATCATCAGCACTTACTTTTTCTCGTTTATTTTTGATGTGCAGATTTTTAGAAAGTTCTTTAGCATAATCCGTTTCATCAAAACCGGCATAGGAAAAACCAACTGAATATGTTTTATCTGGTTTTGCCACACTTACCACATAAGAAGAATCAACACCACCTGATAAATATGCCCCCACTTCGACATCACTTGTCGTTTGATGATAATAAATAGAATCTTTTAAAACATCTCTTAGTTCTTCTTTCATTTCGGCAAAACTTTTTTTAGTCTTTTTACGGTCAAAAGAAAGTTCAAAATAGGGCTTGATGTCTAACTTGCCTTCTTTGTAATGAAAATAATGCCCAGGACGTAATTTCATAATGCCTTTAAAGAAACTTTCATCTTTCACAGAATACTGAAAAATCAAATACATTTTTAAAGCGTCGGTATTGACTTCTTTATGATAATCCGGATGTTCTAAAAGAGATTTTATTTCTGAACCAAAAAGAAAAACCCCCTCTTTTTCATAATAATAAAAAGGTTTAATACCAAAATGGTCCCTTGCTCCCACAAGTTCCTGTGTTTCTAAATCATAAATAACAAAGGCAAACATACCACGTAATTTATTAAATAAATCATCTTGCCATTCAATATAGCCATTTAAAATGACTTCGGTATCTGTCTTTGTCTTAAAGGTATAACCTTTTTCTTCTAATTCTTCTTTTAATTTTTGATAATTATAAATTTCCCCATTAAAAATGATTGCTTTTTTACCATCGGACGAAAAAATAGGTTGAGCACCCCCTTCGACGTCGATAATAGATAAACGTCTTTGCCCAAGAGCCACTGTTTTATCTGTAAAAAAGCCTTCGCCATCAGGACCACGATGAGCGATAATATCCCCCATTTTTTTTATAATAACTTCTTTGTCTTTTTTCTTTCTCTTATCAACAAAGCCAACAATTCCACACATAAATAATCACTCTCCTTAAGCTTTCCAATAACTATTTTGATATTCTTTTTTATAATGCCATAATCTTTTTTTCATCATTAAAAACCGTTTGAAATTTTTGTCTTTAGGGCATTGCATAGGACTGACTCTTTTCCTCCACAGTCTTAAAGCTTCTTTTTTAAAAGCTTCATTTGTTATATAGGTTTTAACAATATTTTTAGGAACAAAAGATAAAAGGCATTCTTCCTTTAAATCCTGAAAAGGAATATCTTCATTTAAAATAAGGTCTTGCCACATAATTTTTACTAAATTAGCATTTAAAGGCGTTAGATAATAGCTACACCTTCCCTGACGAGCATTAATTTCTAAAACTTTAAACGTGTTACTTTTCTGATCATATTTCATATCAAATTCAAAAAAGCCATTCATGCCTAAAGTTTCCATAAAAGTAATAATGTCTTCTTTCATTTTGGCTGTATCTACATTAAAGGTATTAAACCCATTTATAAGACAAGCGGCATTTCCAACCATGGTCTTACTTCGTTCTTGAAGACCAATCTGTGCAAAACTAATAACCTTTACTTTGCCATCTTTAGAAACGTAAACGACACTATCAAATAAATAAGAATCATCACCATCAATATACTCTTGTAAAATAAGTTTTTCCTTATATCCTGCGCTTTTAATAAGATGAATCGTCTTTAAAAGTTCCTCTTCACTTTCAATTTTATAAATTTTATTTTTGCCCGGAAAACTTAAATGATTATAAGAAACCACATCGGCGGGTTTTAAAATCATAGGATAACCCATTGTTGGGACCAAACTATCTTTTGTTACATCAAAATAATAGGTTAAAGGAAAACTTAAAGAAGACGTTTTATAGGTCTTATAAAATTTTTCTTTATTGGTTAAGGTTTCTAGAACTTTAGCTGATTGTTTAAAATAGACAAGATTATGTTCTAATATTTTTTGATTACGCGCTAAAAATAAGGAATACGTTTCATTAGTACTAATAACTAAGACTCTTCTCTCAATATTTTTGATGGCATAACGATTTAATATCCTAACAAATTCTTGCTCATCCCATAAGTTAGGCTCGTACTCTATCGTTAGAATATTAGAAAATTTGGTAAAAGCTAATTTGTCTTTAGCAATTAAATGGGCCTTTTTATGATTGTATTCATAGGCACAACGAGCCATATAATAAGCATTGGCATCACTTCCTAAGATTAATATTTTTGTATCCATAATCATCATCCTCTTCTTAATATTTTATTTCTTTTATATCATCATTTTTTTGATAAAGATAAGGTACTCTCGTTGAAATATCATTAAATAAATGATAAGCATTTTTATGCGTCCTTGCACACAACATTTTAATAGACATGTGAGGGCCTATGATTTCAACAGGTGAATGTAAAGGAATTTTTTCTTTACTATATACCATTATCATATCCATACAATCAGAAACTATTTTATAAAAATTTCCTTTTATCCAAACACTTTTAAAGTCTCGGGTCACCCCATCAGCATATCCTATTGGGATGGTTAAAATATAGCCGTCTTCTTCCATTTTATAGGTGTTATACCCAACAACTTCCCCTTTTTTAACGAATCTTTCACTTATCACTTCTGAAAATAAGGTGAAGACAGGTGTCACTTTTAAATCATTTTCTAAAATAGTAGGACTACACTGATATTTCTTTTGTAAAAATTTAAGTTTTAATTCTCTTAGTTTTCCTTTGAAACTCGTATCTTTCATCCGACTCTGATTGAAACCATATAAAATAATCCCTAAACGAATACCATTAGCAAAGGATAGTTTTTCGTGCTCCACTAAAGTGAGACTTCTTCCTAAATGAACAATAGGAATTTCTTGTAAATTTACGAGGCTTGTGATATTTAAAAAGGTTTTTACTTGTAAGTCATAATAAGGGTCAGAAACACCTGAGGTAGCAAAATGCGTATAAACACCTTCTATAAAGATATTTTTATTTTTCTGTAAAAGTTGATAAGCTTTTAGAAAGGCATTTTTATCCATAAACCCTAGGCGGTGCATACCAGAATCCACTTTTAAGTGAACTTTCACTTTTTTTGAAAAATCTTTTAAGGAAAGTTCTTTAGCTTCTTCTAGACTTTCAATTGTCAGAGTCATACCATACTTTAAAACATCGTCCAAATAAGTTAAGGAAATAGGTTCTAAGGAAAGAATTGGCGTTTTTAAGTCATACTTACGAACTTCTTTAGCTTCTTCTAAAGAAGAAACCGCAAAATAATTAACACCTCCTTCTTTTAAGGATTTCACTATATAGAATCCATGATGATAAGCATTATTTTTAACGACTCCTATATAGTATTTATAATCTGGGTATTTTTCTTTGATGGCTATAACATTATCTTTCAAAATGTTTTCATCAATTTTAACATAGCTTTTTCTTTGCAAATGACATCATCCTTTTGCAAAATTATAACACGAAAAGAAAGACAATATGAAAAAAATGACCATTCTAGTCATTTTTATGAGAAACTAAATAATATTTTTTCTTACCACGACGAATAATATTATATTTACGATTTTCATCTAATAAGTAATTTTCATCGTTTACAAGTGTACCATTAACACTAATCGCATTACCTGTCAAAAATTCTCTAGCTTCTCTTTTAGATGTGGCCACTTTTTCTTGAACTAAAAATTCCATAAGAGGTAACTTTTTGTATGTTAAAACAGGAACACCTTTAAAAACCATCTCGATTTCTTTATCTGTAAGTTCACTTACTTTACCTGTGAAAAGACATTCCGATACTTCTTTAGCATGGAGGTATTCTTCTTCACCATGTAAATCCGTAATAATTTCTTTAGCTAATGTTTTTTGGGCTAAACGAAGTTCAGGATGGGCTAAATGTTCTTTTTCAATGCCTAAGATTTCTTCTTTGCTTAAGAAAGTAAAGACTTTTAAATAACTTACAACCATCTCATCATCGGTATTGACAAGGTATTGATAAAGTTCATAGCTACTGGTTTTATCTTTATTAAGCCATAAAGCATTGCCTTCACTTTTACCAAATTTTTTACCCATTTTATCAACGATTAAAGGCATCGTAAAGCCATAAGCTTCTTTACCTGTTTTCTTTTTAATAAGTTCAATACCCGTTGTAATATTTCCCCATTGATCAGACCCAGCGGCTTGTAAGACACAGTTTTCATGTTCAAATAAATGTAGAAAATCATAGCCTTGTAATAAAGTATACGAAAATTCAGCATAAGTAATACCGGTTTCCAAACGTCTCGCAATAATATCTTTATTTAACATATAATTAACATTGATATACTTACCTATATCTCTTAAAAAGCCAAGGAAGGTTACGTCTTTTGTCCAATCATAGTTATTAACGATTTGGACATTGCCTTTAAAAATTTCATTTACTTGTTTTTGAATCCCTTTGGTGTTTTCTAAAACTTTTTCATAAGAGATGATTTCTCTTTCCGCGGTAGGTCTAGGGTCTCCAATAAGGCCAGTAGAACCACCCATTAACAAAATAGGATGATGACCATATAAAGCCAGCCTTTTCGCAGTTACTAAAGAACTATAATGTCCTAAATGTAGGCTATCTGCAGAAGGGTCTGTTCCCCAGTAAAAAGTAATTTTCTCATTATCAAGTAATTTTTTTAAATCAGGTGTCGATGAATCTTTAATTAATCCCCGCCACATTAAATCTTCATATAAACTTTGCATATTTTTTCCTCTTTCTAAAATAAAAAAATTCTACGACTAAAGGACGAGTTTACCCCGCGGTACCACCTTTATTCATAGAATACTCTATCTTTCTTTAATTAACGCTTAATAACGATTTGACTCCACTGGTTGTAAGGCAGTATCTTCATCAACAAAGTTATTTTAACAAATATTTTAAGGCGTTTCAACTACTTTTTGACACGTTTCACAGTAATAGGTACTTCGGCCACCTATAAAAGATACTTTAATAGGTTTTCCACAAACCTTACAAGGTTGTTTAGCCATTTTATGAACCATTAAGCATTGTTGAAAACGGCCAGTGACTCCTAAAGAGCTTGTGTAACTTCGAATGGTTGTTCCACCCATTTCAATGGCTGCTTTAATAATATAATTGGCTTTATTTTTTATTTCTTCACACTCTTCTAAAGTAATATCTCGCCCCTTTTTAAAAGGGGAAATACGGGCGGCAAACAAAACTTCATTGGCATAAATATTCCCAAGACCACTAATGATAGTTTGGTCAAGTAAAAGCGTTTTGATAGGTAAATTATGTTTGTGAAACTTTTCGTATAGATATTCTTTCGTTAAGGCTTCATCCATAGGTTCAATACCTTGCTTTTTAATTCCTTCAAACTCATTTACTTTGTCCTTTAAAACAAGTTTCATGCGCCCAAATTTACGAGTATCTTGATAACGAAGAGTCGTATTATCTGTAAAGGTAATAATGACATGTTCATGTTTTTCTCTGGGTTCCATACTATTTTTAATAAAATATTTTCCTTCCATTCTTAAATGACTAAGTAAAAAATATTTTTCTGTTTCAAAAAGGAGCCACTTGCCTCTTCTTTTAATATCTATAAAACTTTGATTTATTAAAGATGAGCAAAAATAATCTTTACTATCTAAAAGCATGGGTTCATAATAAACGTCCACTTTTTTAATTTTTTTACCTAAAATACGCATCTTTAATGTATTACGAACCGTTTCTACCTCGGCAATTTCTGGCATAAACTTTCTCCTTTCTTAATTTTTTTTCCATCTCAAAATCAAAATGGAAGTGTTAATTACATTTTACCGTTTCGGCAACATTATCTGCCACTTTGGCGGTTACTTGTAAAATCTTAAATGTTCTTTTAAAGATATAGCCATGAAAACTGAGCGTTTTTTATTACTTGGTGTCATACCAATTAACACCATAATCGGCACTCACTTTTAAAGGAACATCTAATTTAATTGTATGAGTCATTTTATCTTTCACAATGTTTGCCACCACATCTTTTTCCTCTTCTAATAAATCAAAGATAAGCTCATCATGAACTTGTAAAATCATTTTACTTTTGAGATTTTGTTTTTTTAATTCCTCATAAATTTCTACCATAGCTTTTTTAATAATGTCGGCACTTGTTCCTTGAATAGGTGTATTAAGTGCAATTCTCTCACCCATTTGTCTTACCATATACTGTGGACTATTAAGCTCTGGAATGATTCTTCTTCTTTTTAAAAGGGTTCTTACAGAACCCGTTTGAATGGCTTCTTTAACAATTTCATCCATATATCTTTTCACACCCGGATAAAGTTCATAATATTTTTCGATGAATTCTTTAGCCTCTTTAGAACTGATTTCTAAGTTTTCACCTAAACCATAACCACTGATACCATAAACAATGCCAAAAATAACGGCTTTGGCTGTACTACGCATTTTTTTAGAAACTTCACTTTCTCTAACACCATAAATGTCACTAGCTACTTTCGTATGAATATCTTGATCATGAATGAAGGCTTCTTGAAGTTCTTTAGAACCAGAGATATGTGCTAAAATGCGAAGTTCAATTTGGCTGTAATCAGCACTTAGAAAAAGATCATTGACCGGTAAAAAGGCTTTTCTTATTTTTTTCCCTTCATCATCGCGAACGGGAATGTTTTGCAAATTAGGTTCCGTGGAAGAAAGACGTCCTGTTCGAGCAAAATTTTGCTTAAAAATTGTATGAATTTTTCCATCTTCCATAATATAGTTTTGCATGCCTTCTAAGTAGGTATCCAAAAGTTTTCTGACGTTTCGATACTCCAAAACTTTCGCGATGATTGGGTGTGTATCAATAAGTTTGTGAAGAACTTTGACGTCGGTTTTATACCCTTTTTCTGTTTTCTTTGCCCCAGGCAAGCCCAACTTCACAAAAAGAATTTCTCCAAGTTGTTTTGGACTTGCAATATTAAATTCTTCTCCCGCTAAAAGATAGATTTCTTTGGTTAAGGCCTCGATTTTTCCTTTGGCTTCTTCTTTCATCTCATCTAAAACAGCTTTATCAACTTTAATACCTGTAATTTCCATGTCAGCCAAAACCGGCGCTAAAGGCATTTCGATATCTTTAAATAAATCATACATATTATCTCTTTTAATATCTAAAATAGCTCGGTCTCGCATATCATAAATAAAACGTGCTTTTAAAACCATTTCTTTTTCTAAGATTTCATCTAAAACCATTTCTTTTTTCCATACATTTTCTAAGAAACGAACGGCATAACCATTTGGTACCATGTAAAAAGCAATATCGTCTTTGCTACTATCGTCTAAAAGAGCCTTTAAAATCATTAAATCGGTATTGCAAGGAGGCATTTTTATACCTAAACGGTTTAAGGCCACGATGTTTTTCTTTAAATCATATGTATATAAAATTTTATTTTGCAGTTTCGTAAGAACACTTTCTATTTCTTTGGGCAACACAAAATAATTTTTTTCTTTTGAAGAAAGTCCCATACCAATAACATGAGCTTTATGATAATTGGCCTCTGAAAGTTCCAAATAAAGAGCATATTCTTCTTCATTAAAAGATGTTTCTGAGGTTACTCTTTCCCAAACAAATTCTTTTTCAGGTTCTTCTTTTTGACTCACATTTTTTAAAAAAGAATAAAATTCCAACTCTTCATAGAGTTCTTCTAATTCTTTACCATCTAAAGGCGTATAACGAATACTTTCTAAATTTTTTACATCTAAGGGGACTTCTCTATAAATGGTGGCTATTTCTTTGCTCATAAAAGCTTTATCTTTATCTTTTTCGAGCTTTTCTCTTGTTTTCCCTTTGACATTTAAAATATTTTCATAAATACCTTCTAAAGTGCCATATTCATGGAGCAAATTAAGTGCCGTTTTCTCACCAACACCAGAAACGCCAGGAATATTATCACTTGCATCGCCCGCTAAGGCTTTTAAATCAATAATACGAAGAGGTTCCATACCATAATCTTCTTTAAACTTTTCCACATTATAACGAATATAATCTTTTTGTTTTAAAAGTTTCATTTCAAGCTGGGGACTTACCAGTTGTAAAAGATCCCTATCAGAACTAATAATGCAGCCCTCAAAATCATCATCTTCTTCAACCATACGAGCAAACGTCCCAATAATATCATCGGCTTCATATGGGGCAAGTTCAAAATAAGGAATACCCATAGCTTTTAATATTTTTCTGGCATAAGGCTCCTGCATATGAAGTTCTTCCGGGGTTTTTTTACGTCCCTCTTTATAAAAAGAATATTTTTCTTTTCGAAAATTTTTACCAATATCAAATGCAACCGCAATATATTCTGGTTTTTCATCGTGAATAATTTTATTCATCATTCCAACAAACCCATATAAAGCATTGGTGGGAAATCCTTTAGAATTTCTTAGTAAAGAACCCGAATAAGCCGTGGCATAATAACTACGATAAATCAAATTATTACCATCTACAAGAATTATTTTTTTCATATCTTCACCCATATTTTCTTTCTTCGTTCATTGTACCAAATTTCTGACGAAAAGTCTTTAGCTTTAAACAAAAAAATATTGCAAAATAAAAAGTGTTAGATTATTA
>CAKOOQ010000029.1 GCA_934098555.1 uncultured Bacilli bacterium | reverse complement strand
TTAACAAAAAAAGCTTATACATTACCACTTCTATTAAAAATAATTATTTTCGCAGTGAAATTAAAGTGAACAAAAAAGGTCAAAACTAAGACTTTTTTTTCGTTGTAAAATAAGAATAGGTATGGTAACATGTAATTGTCTAAAAGGTAGGTTGGTAGTGAGTATGAGTAAGAAAGTAAAGTATTTAGTTATCATTGGGCTTCTTTTACTTTTAAGTAGTGCCAACTTAGTCATTTATTATTTTTATTTTAAAAACATTTCGATTGAAACCATTGATTATACTTATCAAGATGATAAAATTTATGCGACGATTGTTTTTAAAAATAATTTATCAGGCAGTTGTTCCTATGAAGGTGCTTATGCTCTTATTGAGAGTAAAACATGTATTTTAGAAGTGCCAAATGAAGAACAAGAAATTCAGATTATGACGAAATGGAGCACAAAAAATATTCAAATCAATCCAGATTTACATGAGGTTCTATCGTTAAGCATCGAAAATGGCAATATGTATTTGGCCGTTGGCGAAGAAAAGAAAGTCGAAGTAAAAACAACTCAGATAGGTAATCCTGATATAAGTTACGTTCTAAAAAGTGAGAATGAAGAAATTGTTAAGATTAAAGAAAATAAACTTATTGGTGTCGCAAAAGGAGAAACGACCGTTTCGGTAGTTCTTGGGAATTTAAAAGAAGAATTTAATGTTATTGTCACGGATTTAATTACCACACCTATTTTAACGAAAAAGAAAAAATCTTTACCTTGTAATTATTATTCAGAAAGTGATGCGAAACTATTAGATGAAATTTTAAAATATAAAGTGAATGAAGCTGGGTATAAAACTCGTGGTGGTGTCGTTGCTGCTTTACGTTTCCTGACACTGGAATTTCCTTTCAAAATTGATTATTTTTTTGAAAATGGTCGTTTAAATAATAATACGGGTGGAAGATATGTAGATGCGGAAGGAAGATTTTATCATGAAGGTCTTTATCTTAGTTCTACAAAATTTAGTATATTGGATAAAAATTCTAATGGTTGGGGACCTGCCATTTGGGGTTGTCCTTTAATGAATTGGGAAGATGACGGCAAATTTAAGCCTTACACGAAATATCCCAATGGGCTTGATTGTAGTGGGGCTGTGACGTGGGCTTTATATCAAGCCGGTTTTAATCCTTTAGATACGGGAGCTGGTATTAATAAAGAATATCATGATGGTCTAGGAGATATTGGACCCCAAATAAAAATTACACGAGAGCTTTTGGAAAGTAACACTTTAAAGGCTGGAGATTATATAGGTAGTGAATGGCACGCTGGCTTAATCGGCGGGATTACCGATACGCATGTCTATGTTTTTGAATCTACGACTTATTATGATGGCCTTGTCATGCACGAATATACTTTTGATGAACTTTTAGATTCTTATTTTTTATCTTATGTTATAAAAATGGATGATTATTACGAAGAAGAGGGAAATTATACAAACTATTGGGCTTAAAAGAAGAATAAAATCTTCTTTTTTTTTCGAAGGTATTTTAGTATACTTATAAAGTAGAGGTAGTTGTATGAAAGATAGAACAAGATTTATTTGCGCGGGCTTTATTTTATTGGTACTTATTAATACTTTATTTTTTGCTTTAGGTTATTATTTTTATTTACATCCCATTTTAGGTTCTTTTGAAATTTTAGATGTCTCTTATGAAGATGAAAAACTTATTTTAAATGTCTCGCCTTCTTCTAACGCTCTTTCTTATACGGCCTATATTTATAAAGATAATGAAAAAGTTTATGAAACAAAAAGTAAAGAGGCTGCTATTATTTTACAGAACTTTACACCTGATTATAACGAAAAATATGAAGTGACAGTTGTCGCCCAAGATAAAAATGAAAAAGAAAAAATCAATGACAACTATTTTGTTTATCAAAATAAATTGCCTTCTTTAAAAAAGGAGCAAAATCGTTATTTATATTCGCATCATCCTTTAAGTTTACAAATTTTAGGCTTTAACGAGGAAGATGATTTAACCCTTGAAATGTATGCTGGCCAAGAAAAAATATATGAAGAAGAGGTGCATGATAAAACCGTTGTTATTCCCTCATCTTATTTTGATAATTATATGGGAAAAATTACGGTGAATCTAAAAAAGGACAAGACACATGTTTTAAGTGCTTTAAATTTTTACTTAAATACACCGATTGTTGGAAAATTAAAAAGATTATCGGAAGAAGAAATAACTACTCGTTATAATGATGTTACTCTTGAGCTTCAAGGCGGAGAAAACGCTAATCATTTTTATGCTCTTCTTTATGAAGGAGAAAACCTTTTAAATAAAGTTGAGGTTTTTAAAAATGATAAGCAAATTTTCATCCCAGCCTCCGCCTTTTTAGAAAGAAAGGATTATACAGTAGTAATTGAAGCCGTTTATAATGATTATGAAGAAATTGCAGAGAAATTATCTTATACAGTTCATATGGGAAAAAAAGAAACGACAGAAGCTGTTTATGTAAGTCATAATCCCAATTATATTCGCAAAAACACCTTTGTTACCTTTAAAACGGCTACTTCAGACGCTACAATTTACTATACAACAAATGGGGAAAATCCAACTACAGCAAGTAAGGTTTTAAAAGACAGTCTTTTGATTCAAGAAAATATGACGGTGAAAGTTTTAGCCGTTAGTAAAAATCGTTATGATTCTCCTATTGAAACTTATAACTTTAATGTTAGAAGTAAAACACCCGTTATCTTTCTTAGCCCCTCTAATCAAAATGAAAATTATGGCCATCAAGACACCCCTTATACAAACGAAATGGCTATGATGAATAAAGTCGCGAATGTGATAGAAGAGGTTTTGAAAAGTCATGGTTTTGTTGTTTATCGTAATAATCCTCATACCGATATTAATGCTTGGACGGCGACTTCGAAAGCAGTTCATGCTGATTTTCATTTTGCTATTCATTCTAATGCCTCTAAAAATCATGATGTAAGAGGTATCGAAATGTTTATTGACGATGAAACTTCGCCATCATTTTCCATCGCTAAAAATATCTATGAAAACTTATGGAACATTTACGATGGTAATGATAATCCTTCTTCTAAAAGAGGTATTAAGTATGCGAGGGGTTCTTTAGGAGAAGCAAACGACGATTTTGTTTCTTGTGGCAGTCTCATTGAAATTGCTTATCATGATCAATATGACGATGCCACTTGGGTAACCTCTCATATTAGAGAAATTGGAGAAAACCTTGCACAATCGATTATTTCTTATTATAATTAAAAAGAATAGAAAAGAGTGTAACTATGAAATATATAACATTTGCCATTCCATCCTATAATTCCGAAAATTATATGCGGCATGCCATATCCTCTTTACTTGTTTGCAAAGAAGATATTGAAATATTAGTGATTGATGATGGGAGCAAAGATAACACTTTAAAAATAGCGCAGGAATACGCTGAAAAATATCCTGATACAGTGAAGGCTATTCATAAAGAAAATGGGGGTCATGGTTCGGGTGTTAATAAAGGCTTAGAACTTGCTAAAGGACTTTATTATAAAGTCTTAGATTCGGATGATTGGGTGGATGAAGAATCTTTAAAGAAAGTTATTAAAACCATAAAACAATTAAAAAAAGAACAAAAAGAAGTGGATATGATGGTTGTAAATTATGTTTACGAAAGAGAAGATGGCCAAAAAGAAATTAACTATCATAAGACTTTACCTGTTAATCGTATTTTTACTTGGGATGAAGTTGGAGCTTTTAAAAAGGATGCTTATTTACTTATGCATGCGGTGATTTATAAAACAAATCTTTTAAAGAAAATCCATTTAAAATTACCGGAACACACTTTTTATGTGGATAATATTTTTGTTTATTATCCTTTGCCTTTTGTTAAAACAATGTATTATTTAGATGTCCCTTTTTATCGTTATTTTATTGGCAGAGATGATCAATCTGTAAATGAAAAAGTAATGATAAGTCGTATAGATCAACAACTTTTTGTAACGAAGACCATGATTGACTTTTTTAATCCCTATGATTATTGGCAAGAAAATAAACGATGTGCGAAATATTTAATTCATTATATTGATATTATGATGAGTGTATCCACTATCTTGCTTCAAGTTGAAAATACAAAAGAAGCAAAAAAGAAAATCAAAGATTTATGGCAATATTTGGCCACCAAAAACCGCAAACTTTATAAAACTTGCTTGCTTTCTTTATCAGGGGCAACCCGTTTACCACATTTTTTAAGTGTTTCTGGTTACCGTATTGCCCAAAAAATATATAAATTTAATTAGGAGGTAAAAAAATGAAACGTGACATTCGTTTTTCTAAGGAAGAACTTACGATGCTTCTTTTAATTGCTTTATACCGGGCTGAGAATACTTTTAATTTTAATCCTATTTATTTTCAACATTTAGTTAAAGAAGTGAGAGAACAAAATCCTCGTCTTTATACGAAATTTGAAAGTGAACTAGGTCATTTTGATAAACCTATTGAAAACTATTTACAAAAACTTATTCAACTTCATTATTTAGAAATGAAAAGTCCGCAAAGTTATGTTATTACAATGAGACCAGGACAAGCTTCAGTTCTTACTTCAAATACGGCTTATAAAGTAAGACCCTTATATCAAGCTGTGCTAGGCTTAAAAAATTCTATAGATAATTTATCAGATATATCTTATTTAGAAAATGCTCTTAATAAAGATTATAGTCTTATCATGACGTGCGAAGATTTTTTAATGTCTTTTTTTGCCAAACTTCTTTCTATTGGGACGTCGACTTTTAGTGATGATATTTTTAAAATGGCTTTTGACGTTTCCTTATTTGATGATAAAAATATGGCCCTTTTTTTAAAGGAGAAATTTTCGCATGATTTTGAAGAAGAGCCTATGTTACCTTTGGTTTCGAAAGTAATCGGGTTAGAAGAAAAATTTATTCGTGATGAATTTTTTATTGGTACCATTCCACAGGGTGAAAAAATGAATGATATTTTAGAAAATGATAACAATATAATTATGGATAAATTAGTAAGACAATACACGAACAAGAAAAAAACTATTCAAAATAATCCTTCCGTGGTAAAATAATCACGGAGGTTTTTTATTATGTTTAATGTTAATGATTTACATGTGACAGCCGATGATAAAGAAATTTTAAAAGGCTTTACAATAAAAATAAATAAAGGGGAAACGCATATTTTAATGGGCCCTAATGGAGCAGGTAAAAGTACCGTTTGTAAAAGTGTTTTCCATCATCCTCATTATAAAATTACAAAGGGACAAATTTCATATAATGGCAAAGATTTAACAAATGAAACGACAGATGTAGTGGCCAATGCTGGTATTTATTACATTAATCAAACACCCGTTGAAGTAGAAGGTATTAAAAATTTAGAACTTTTAAGGATGGCTCTTGTGGCTAAGGGAGAAAAAGTTGATATTTTTTCTTTTCGAAAACAATGTAAAGACATTTGCGACAAATTAAAGATGGACGCATCCTTTTTAACTCGGAATGTTAACGAAGGTATGAGTGGTGGAGAAAGAAAGAAAAATGAACTTTTTGGGATGTGGCTTTTAAAACCATCTTTAATCTTATTGGATGAAATCGATTCAGGCTTAGATGTTGATGCTTTAAAAGTGGTGGCGGAAAACTTAAAAGAATACCAAAAAGAAACTGGGGCAAGTTTACTTGTTATTACCCATCAACCTTCTTTAATTGAAAAACTACATCCAGATTTTGTGCATGTAATGAAAGACGGTGTGGTAACTAAAAATGGTGATGCTCACCTTGCTTTTGAAATTTTAGAACAAGGTTTTGGGGCAAATGATATGATGGACGGTCAAAAAAATGAATAAAATAATAATGACCACGGAAGAAACCCTTGGGGGTAATATTGATAATCTTGTTATTGCAAATAAAGAAACACATCTTAATATTAATAAAAACACTTATATCAAAAATTTAACATTAAACGTCAAAGAATTTAATCTTACTTTTCACGTCCAAGAAAAGGCATCTTTTCATTTTGAAAGCATTTTAAAAGTGGAAGATATTAAAGGTGTCATTCATTTAAACCTAGAAGATAATACCCATGTTTATTTTGGCTTAGGTATTCAATCTTCTTTTGAAAATCACTTAGATATTTTAACAACTTTACAAGGTAGTCATACAAATTGTGAAGTAAAAGTAAGAATGGTTGGTGAAGAAAAAAGCAAAATGATGATGCAACTTACCGGTTCTTTATTAAAGGACACCTCAGATAATAATTTTACCGAGGATGTGAAATATTTATTCTCAGAAGATGCTTATATCGAGGTCTTACCCGAACTATTAGTCGCTTCCAATGATACTTTAGCCAATCATAATATGAGTGTAGGTAAAATGAGTGAAGAAGAATTGTTTTATTTAGAAAGTAAAGGCTTAACTGCCTTAGAAGCCCAAGAGATTTACCGTGAAGGATTTATAGAAAGTGTTAAAAAAGAAAGGGATTCTTATGAATAGAGAAGATTTTCCAATGCTAAGTAAAGATTATATTTATTTAGATAATGGTGCGACGACGTTAAAACCTAAATGTGTGATTGATAAAATTGTTGATTACTATGAAAATTATTCTGCGAATGCCCATCGTGGAGATTACGATATCTCTTTTAGAGTGGATGAAGAATATGAGAAAGCAAGAGAAATCGTCCGAAAATTTATTCGGGCTAAAGATAGAGAAAGTATCGTTTTTACAAGTGGTTCTACAGAAAGCTTAAATATGATAGCTACTGGCTTTTTTAAAAAATATTTAGAAGCGGGGGATGAAATTTTAATTACGAAAAGTGAACATGCTTCCAATGTTTTACCTTGGTTTCGTCTTCAAAATGAATTAGGTGTTATCGTAAAATACGTTCCTTTAGACGATAATCATTATGTGACGGTGGATAATTTTAAAAAAGCGTTAACCCCTCGTACCAAAGTTGTATCGCTTGCTTGGATGACCAATGTCATCGGGGATAAAAGACCAATTGAAGAAATCACAAAAATTGCCCACGAAAATGGTATCTTTGTTGTAGTAGATGGTGCGCAAAGTGTTCCGCATCAAAAAACAGATGTCACAGCTTCGGACATTGATTTTTTAGCTTTTTCAGGGCATAAAATGTGTGGGCCTACCGGTATTGGAGTTTTATATGGCAAAAAAGAATTACTAGAAGCCATGGAACCTATTAATTTAGGCGGTGGTATGAATGAGTCATTTGATAGTCCAAGTGAAATTTACTTAAAAGAGTTACCGACACGTCTAGAAGCCGGAACACCTCATATTGAAGCTGCGATTGGCCTTGGTGCTGCCATCGAATATTTAGAACAGATTGGCATGGATAATATTGAAACTTATGAAAAACGCTTGCGAAAGTACGCTATTGAAAAAATGATTCAAATTCCCCATTTAGATATTTTAAATATGGAATCCGATGGTGGTATTATCTCCTTTAATGTTCAAGGTATTTTTAGTCAAGATGTTGCCTATTATTTAAACAAGTACAAAATATGTGTTCGGGCGGGTAACCACTGTGCAAAAATTTTAAAAAATGAAGTTGGCGTAACCAATAGTTTGCGAATGAGTCTTTATTTTTACAACACCAAAGAAGAAGTCGACGCGGTATGCGAATTATTAGAGAATATAGAAAAGATAAGAAAAGAGATGATTTAGATGGATGAGGAAACAAGAAGAGAGATTATTCTTGAAAATTATATGCAGCCTTTAAATAAGCATAAAACGGAAGATAAAAGTTACGAAATGGTGAATACCAACAATTCTTCTTGTATCGATAATTTAGATATTTATGTTCAAATAAAAGATGGAATCATTAAAGATATTTGTTTCGATGGCGAGGCATGTGCGATTTCTACATCATCCACATCTATCATGATTCATAATTTAATTGGCAAAACTATTGATGCAGCCTTAAATTATATTGAAAATTTTGAAAATATGCTAAACGAAAAAAAATATGATGCCGATTTATTAGAAAGCGCCATCGTCTATAGTGAAATTTATAAACAAGGAAACCGCAAACACTGTGCTTATCTTCCTTATGAAGGTATCAAAAAAATATTACAAAAACAAAAAGAACAAACAGAATAGAAATATTTTGTTTTTTCTTGCCTTTTTAAAGATAGCCTTTATAATAAAGAAGTACGAAAGAGGAATGTTATGAAATTAGCAATGTTTAAAAATCCATTTACCTATATTACTGAAGAAGGGGTCATTCACAATGTATCACTCAATGTTTACGCTTCAAAAGATTTATATAATTTAAGACTTTTATGTTTACAAAGAAATTATATTGTTTTAGAACACGACGGTTTTTTAGATAAACCTGAAACGTGGAATGTTTTGGTTAATATGCCTAATAAAATAACGCCAGCTTTGGAAAATATCTTAGGTAATCTTTTGAAGCAAAAAAAAGTGT
The DNA here is from genome assembly GCA_934098555.1 of uncultured Bacilli bacterium. Lineage (GTDB taxonomy): Bacteria > Bacillota_I > Bacilli_A > RF39 > UBA660 > Ventrenecus. The sequence continues at coordinate 2,350 of CAKOOQ010000029.1, read as the reverse complement.
TTCAAAGCTTCATGGTAAATAGTTATCCTTATGATATATCTTACAAGCATTTTACTAAGAGTCCATCTACAGAATATTATCAACCCAATTATACTACCCTTAGATGTCTAACTGAAGAAGAAATAGATACCTTTAAAAAAGCCAATGTCTTTTTTATAAAAGATAACACGTTAGTTTACCATCCTTTCGTTTGCTCTGAACTTTTAAACTGTCTTTCCGATATCTATGAAAAAGATTATATGGGTTTCGAAGATTGGGTAGATTATTTTATGGACAATGAAGGCTGCGTCATTTTAAATAATGCCTATAAAGGAAATGAAAGTCAGGTTTTTCTGGGTGGTAAAATAAATCTGGCTACGCGTATTTATTTAAATCACCTTTTAAAGCAAAAGCGTCTTGGAAAGGCATTTATAAAGAATGAAGATGATACTTATCTTTTAGAAGAAAGAGATTTAGAAAGGCTTAATTTGAGTACGGAAGAAGGATCCGTTTTAACTTTACGCCCTAAAAAATTGCTTTAAGAGAGTTGTATTGTTTCATCAATCTATGATAAAATGGTATTTCGATGTAGGAGGTCATTTATGAATTTACCAAATTTAAAAGAAGCCAAAAAAAGAAGTACGAAATCTGTTGTTTATAAGAATCAAGAGTTAACAGGTTTGAATACTTTTCAAGGCAAAAAGTATTTTTTAAGAACTTATGGTTGTCAAATGAATGAACATGATTCCGAGGAAATAGAAGGTATTTTAGAGTATTTAGGCATGAGTTCTACTGAAGAAATGGAAAATGCTGATGTAATTATTTTAAATACCTGTGCCATAAGAGAAAATGCCCACGATAAAGTCTTTGGTTATCTTGGTCGTGTTAAACATTTAAAAAAGGAAAGACCAGATGTTATCCTTGCTATCGGCGGATGTATGAGTCAAGAAGAAAATATTGTCTCAGAAATCAAAAAAAGACATCCTTATGTTAACATTGTGTTTGGTACCCATAATATTCATGAACTTGGGGAATACTTACTTTCTTGTAATAACGATAAACAGGATATTGAAGTTTATAGTAAAGAAGGAGATGTCATAGAAAACGTGCGTTATAAAAGGGCGTCCCATATTAATGCTTGGGTAAATATTATCTATGGTTGTGATAAATTTTGCACCTATTGCATTGTACCTTATACAAGGGGTAAGGAGCGTTCTAGAAAATTAGAAGAAATTGTTGCAGAAGTTAGCCAATTAAAGGAAGACGGTTACCAAGAAGTGACACTTTTGGGCCAAAATGTTAATGCTTATGGTCACGATTTAAATGAAAATATTTCTTTTTCTGATTTACTGGAAGCCGTTGCTCAAACCGGCATCCCCCGCATTCGTTTTGTAACAAGTCATCCTTGGAACTTTACCGACAAAATGATTGAAGTTATTAGTAAGTATGACAATATCATGCCTTATATTCATTTACCCATCCAAAGTGGTTCATCAAGAATCTTAAAATTAATGGGTCGTCGTTACACCAAAGAAGAATATTTAGAACTATTTCATAAAATGAAAAAAGAAATTCCAGGTGTTGCTATCACCACCGATATTATCGTTGGCTTCCCAGGTGAAACCGAAGAAGATTTTCAAGATACCTTGGATATTGTTGAAGAATGCCAATTTGATGGTGCCTATACTTTTATTTTTAGTCCTCGTGAAGGTACTCCAGCTAGTAAGATGAAAGACGAAACGCCTTTAAAAGAAAAAGAAGAAAGATTATATCGCCTAAACGAGCGTGTTAATTACTATTCAAAAAAGAATAATGAAAAACTTTTAAATGAAGTCGTTGACGTCCTTATCTTGGGCAATAGTGAAAAAGATGAAGATAAAGTTTATGGTTATACCGATACTATGAAACTTGTTAATGTTTTAGCTCCTAAAGATACTATAGGTCAAATTATTAGAGTAAAGATAACCGATGCCAAAAGTTTTAGCCTTGATGGTGAAATGATATAATTTACTATTTTAAATATTTTTTAAAACCGTTTTAAGTTAAAGCAGAACGGTTTTTTTAGTGCTTAAATGAAACGTTTAATCACTAATTTAGTTGTCTAATCGTGTCAACTTTACGTCAATTTTTTACTTTTTTTACTGTTTTTTGAACTTTTTGCCCTGAAAAAAAAGGAAATCGCGGATTTTTCTTGAATATATAAGTAGAAGGATAATTTTGGTGACAGCAAAATTGGTCTTCTTAGAATGCGAGGGATTATGATATCCGAATTACAAGAAAAGAAAAAATTTTACACGTGTCGTTATGACAGGACATTTAAGGAGGTGTTTTTAAAAGAAGAAAATGAAGATTTATTGATAACTCTACTTGA
>CAKOOQ010000028.1 GCA_934098555.1 uncultured Bacilli bacterium | reverse complement strand
CCAATTTTGCTGTCACCAAAATTATCCTTCTACTTATATATTCAAAAAAAATCTGTGATTTCCTTTTTTTTCATGGTAAAAAGTTTAAAAAAGTTAGAATTTGGTGTAAAGTTTACACTTTTGAAGTATAAAAAAAGAAGAAATTTTACTGTTCTCCTTTTTCAAATTATTCTGTTTTAAATAAATCTTCATGATAATTAAATTCATTTTTGTTGTCATAAGCTTCTTTAATTAAATTTTTGATTTTTTCTTTATCCGTTGCCGAAAAACCTGTCAAAACAGTATCGCCAATAACAATATAAGGAACGCTTCTTTCACCTGTTTTACCATTATTTGCAGCGATGAATTTATCCATCAGTAGACCGTTGTCTTTATTTTCCCAAACTTCAAAGCCATAAATACGAGCATATTTTTTTTCTTCTTTTTCGTTGGAATATAAAAATTCATAAAGTTCTTCACAATGAGAACAGGTACTTCCCCAGAAAATATAAACATTTATTTTATCATTATCAAATTTTAAATCTTCCACCGTTGCATTTTTATTAATACCGTCTTTATGACTGTAATACGTATAACCTGCTGTTAAAGAAAGAGCCACCACAAATAATAAAACGCCTATTATTATATTTTTATTCATTTACTACCACATACTTTCCTGTATTATACATCTTACCATCAATTTCTACCAAAAATTGATATTGCCCTCTTTTTAAACCCTCTTTATTAATATATTTAGTAACCGTGATACCTTCTTCTTGTTCCTTTTCATTAAAAATGTCGACACACAAAGCGGTATAAGGCTTTTTACTTACGGGAACATTGTAATAAGTATATTTTAAATCGTGATATAAAACCAAGTTTACTTTTGTACCACGTTTGAATTTTCCTGTAAAAACGAAACGATCAATTTCTTCTGTTAAAGTTATGTTTTTACTTTCATAATCTTCATCTATATTTTGAGAAGTTAAATTAAGACCTAATGTTTCTTTGGTAACGGATGTTACACCAAGACTTCCTAAACGAACGGCCTTTTCATTCGTATAATTTTCATTATCAGCATAAAGACTCATTTTTTCTACACGATAATTATTCGTATTAAATTTTATTTCAAAAATAACTTTGTTATTTAATAATTCCACCGTATCACTGACTAAAGAAGCATTAGTAGAAAAACCTGCTGGTTGATTAGAGTTTTTACCATCTACGTAAACAATACCACCCGAATGCACAATATAATGATTTTTAGCTAAATAATCCACATCTGAAATATAAGGGGAATAAAAACTACTGCCTCTTTCTTTACCATATTCAAAGACTTGTTCAATTGTCATCGCTTCGGTATCAATTTTATACATGACACCCCTTGAATAACTTTTAGAAGCTTCTACATACTCTTTTTCTATTTTTGATTTATTATTTCCATTATCAAATAAGAAAACATAACCTTCTGGTGTTATCATAGCCGCATGTTGACTCCATTGCCATTCAAAATTTTTACCTTTAGGGGTAAAGAAATATTTTTGATAATCTTCACTCCAATTTGTTTTGTCGCCTAAAATCCAATTTAAACTACCATCTTCATAAGAAATATTAATAACGGCATCTTGATGTCTTCCGGATAATGTAATTGAATTTGTATTTTTATCATACCATACGGCATTATTATGAAACCAATCGTACTCACTCCAGTTTTCACTTTTACCATCTTCATGATTTAAAATACTAGAAATATCCCATGTTTTAACCACTTTACCGGTTTCTCTATCGATTTCTACAACATAATCTTCAACGGTTTTACCGTTTGAGAAATTATCACTCGCCACGAGTAAATGACCATTTTCCATTTCAAAGTAATCATGATGATATCCGCCTTCTAGACTATACTCTTTATAGATTTTGCCAAGCATATCCATTTCATAAAGTCCTGTCATATAATAAGGACTATTCACAAGTCTTTCGGTGCTTAAAAGTAAATGACCATTTTGTAAGCGATTTACTTCCCAGATAGCATTAATGGTTAAATACCAGCGTACTTCCCCGTTTGTATCATAAGCTGCCGTGTAACCCTTACTTGATGGTGTATAAAAATAAAGGTCATTGGTAAGTTTTGATGCGTCTTTCTTCACACTTGTTGGTAAAACGATATCATCCGGTAATTTATCTGTTTTAATTTTAAATGTTTTAGAAATATTTGCGTATTGCACGGTAACTTCGTTTTCTTTATCAGCGTATAAGCCATATATAGGTAAGTAATGCTTTTTTGCCGCCGCAAAAGTATGCGTATAAGTCGTTAAAGCATCTTTACCTTTTATCGTTACTTTCACAGCTACCTCTTCATCGGTTTCAAATAAAATTAAAGCCGTTAAAGGAGATATATCATAAGGATTTAAAATAATATTAGGATTCTCTATGGTATATCCTTCTGTATTATATTCCTTTTCATTTTGCTTTTCAACCAAACTTATGGTTCTGTCTAAAGTATCACTTGCCGCGTTTTTTACTTCTAAAAAAACAGCGACTAAAAATAAAATTGTAACAAGCCCCACACATATTAAAATGATTTTTTTCTTCATTTTCTTCCACCTTTCTTCGTCATTATATAAAATTTTTCCCAGTTTGAAAAGACAAAAAAACTCAACTTGAGGTTGAATTTTATAAAAATAATAACATAATTTTAGGAAGAAAAATAATAAGGCCAATCATAATCGAAAATAAGGCATTTATTAAAACAGCACCCGCGGCCATATCCTTTACCTTACCTGCTAAATCGTTAAACTCAGGTTCTACTAAATCCACTAAATTTTCTACCGCGGTGTTCATTATTTCCATTGAAATAACAACAGCAAAACAAAGTAAACACCAAAGCCATTCTGATAAACTAATATGCAAAAGAAAACCCAAAAAACTCACTATAAGCACAAAACAAGCATGAATTTTCATATTTCTTTCTTCTTTTAAAGCCTCAAAGATGCCCCGAAATGCATTCTGTAAACTTTTTAAAAATAATTTCATAGGTCAACACTTTCTTCTCTTTCATTAAATTTATTTAATAAAATGTAATACTCTTTTTCTACTTCGCCATCGGAAAAATAAAGTCCACCATTTTCTAAATACCAACTTCCCTGATTCTTTTTTAAATGATTTAAAATATCGATTTCTATTTGAACCACATTTAAAGTATCATCCAGTTCTTCTTTTATACTTTCTGATGTACCAAGATAGTCTTTTATCTGCTCTTCATAATAATCTTTATAATAAACACCATCGGAAGAAGAATAAAAACTCATGTAATAATCGGCATCATATAATTTTTCTTCTTTAAGACTTAAAGTGCTTAATTTTGTTTTAAACTTTTCAGCATAAGATAAAGACGCGGTAAAAATAGGGCCATCCACCATCATATTTTGATAAGATAATAAACCAGCAATGGTATCATCTTCATATAAGGCTTTTATTTCTTGATAGGTTTTATAGTACTCTTTTAAATAGTTTTTCAAAGATTTTTCCACGTTAGCATAAGCCCCATCTGTAACAATAGTTTGAAATCTTTCTTCTAAAAATGCTTCATCAGGATATTTTTCGTTCATTGTACTTTCTAAGTTATAGATTTCATCTTCAAGAGTTATTTGATCATTTACTCGAACAAACACAAGAACCCCGAAAGAAAGAAAGCCCATAAATAAAAGCCAAACAAAAAGAACAAACAACCACGTTTTCACTCTACTTTTTTTCATACGTCACCTTCTTCTTAGAGTATAACAAAATTACTAGTCATAAATCAAGATGATGTGTTATAATAGGCGTATGTTCTAATAGCTCAGTTGGATAGAGTGTTAGCCTCCGAAGCTAAAGGTCGGGAGTTCAAGTCTCCCTTAGAACACCAGATGTTTTTTAACTACCTCATGTCAGGTAGTTTTTATATAATATGATGGATATTAAAAAATTTTAATTATAAAAAGAAGGAATACTTATGAATTTAGAAATAAGAAAAAGAAGAAAAGAGGATTCTGAAGAACTGGCCCATAAAATCGCGGTAGTTTGGAATACCACCTATAAGGGAATCGTCGAAGATGAATTTTTAAAACATTTATTAGCAAGTGAAAAATATTCGGCCGAAAGGTTAAAAAATAATCTTAATGAACAACCCTATTATTATGTATTAACTTTAGAGAAAAAAATCATTGGTTGGGTTTATTTTACACTAGAAAGTGACCTTTTAAAAGAAGCTGCCGAAATACATCATTTATATGTTTTAAAAGAATATCAACAAAAGGGTTATGGAAAAAAACTTTATGACTATGCCGTAACAAAAATAAAAGAAAACCATCTTCATAACCTCGTCGTTGGTTGTATAGACAAAAATCCGACTAATGAATTTTATAAACATTTAGGCGGTAAATACCTAACGAATCGTTTATGGCGAGAAAAATATATCGAAAATGTTTATTTATTTGAAATTTAAAAAAAATTCGTTTAAAAGCGAATCTTTTTTCTTGTTAAAACCTCGGATTCCAAAAGAGATTTCTCAAATTTTGGCATCTTTAATTGGAGATGTAATTTTTTATTCATTTCTTTTAAAAATCTTTGGGCTCTTTCATAACCTCTTTCAGGTGTGGTATTTAAAGAATACAAAAGTTTTAAAGCTACTAGTTGCAAAAGATAATTTCTTAATGTCACATCACAAGAATGGTTGTACACACATTTTTTGACATCGGGAAAAGATAATTGTTCACTATAATCTCTTTCTAAAATTAAAAGCAGCTCATCAAGGGTAATATCTTTATCTTTAATATTCTCTTTTAAAAAGGCCATATCGCATACTTTACCCGTATCACAATCAGCTGTGATTAAAAAGCTATGGGGTTCAAAATAAGAAAGTTCTTCTTTCTTATCTATTTGTAAACAAACTACCTTTTTCGTCCCAATTACCTGGTTATTTTTATCATAGACATTTCTGACTCCTAAGCAAGAAGAACGGTACAAAGCATCGAGAATAAAGAGATTTTGCTTTGATAAATGATAACGTAATTGGTTAAAATCCATCGCTTGAGATAGAGGTTTCACATTCTTAAAGTCCTCGTCTTTCGTCCCTTCGTAAAAAGCCATTTCTCTATCCGGGTATTTAAGGTTATACCAATACGTAAGATTATCAACAAAGTCTTGCATATCTTGAGTACTTAAAAATAAGGCATAATCTTGTTTTAAATTTTCTTTTATCCAGGAAAGTAATTCTTTATTACCCGCGATGAAATATTTTTTCTCATCGAGATCATAAAATTTTCTAACCTCATCTATTGTCATAATAACATCTTTCCTTTCTTTATTAAAGCTTATTTTATCATAAAAAAACACAAAAGAAACAGTATCTTTTATGTTTATAAAATTTAAAAGAATTTAATAATATCTTGAACCGTAATATAAAGCATCAGTAACATTAAAAGAGCAAAACCTATCATATTACATGTATTTTCAAATTTAGCATTTAATTTACTTCCTTTAAGTTTTTCTAAAATCATAAAGAAAACATGACCACCATCAAATGCTGGAAAAGGCAAAATATTAATAAAGCCAACGTTAATGGATAAAAAAGCAGTGATATAAATAAGTTGTTGAAAACCATATTTAACACTTTGATCAACGACTTTGTAAATACCAACAGGACCAGATAAATTAGAAGCCGATACTTGACCCGTTAAAAGTCCCCATACCGTAATAGCCATAGATTTCATAACATCTATAAATTTTTGGAAAGTAAACTTTACACATTCGATGAAATTTTTTTCTCTACGGTTATCAATTTGAATTCCAAAAGTTTTCGTCTCATTACCCTTTTCATCTTTACTTATTTTCGGAACTAAAGTAAGAGTTTCTTTTTCACCATTCTCGTGTGTGACATCAAAAGTATACACATTATCATTATTTTTATAATATAAATAAATTTGCCCGACATCCCAAGAAGTAAACTCATGACCATTAATGGCTGTAATGATATCACCACTTTGCATTCCAGAAATAGATGCTGCTGAATCTTTTTGAACATTTAGTACTTTAGGAGTACTACTGGTTGGTCCCCAAATAATAGCTAGGATAAATAAAAGAACAATGGCTAAAACAAAGTTATTAAAAACACCCGCCACTAAAATCATGAGTCTTTGATACCAAGGACGATTACACATAAATTTTTCTTTAGGTATTTTACCATCATCTTCGTAGACTTCACCAGCCATTTGGACAAAACCACCAATAGGTAAAGCTCTTATATTATAATCAATTCCATCTTTGCCTTTATGAGTGAAAATTAAAGGTCCCATCCCAATAGAAAATTCATAAATATGAACGCCTGATTTTTTGGCACAAATAAAATGGCCAAACTCATGAACTAAAATAATGAGTCCTAAGACTAAAATAAAAATAATTAAACTAAATATCCACATAACAATCCTCTTTCTATATAAACCTATTTATAATCGTATAAAAAAGTACCACAAATATAAAACTATCAAAACGATCTAAAATACCCCCATGACCTGGAATTAAATCGGAATAGTCTTTAATCTCATTTTCTCTTTTAATTTTACTAAATAATAAATCTCCTAAAATAGTTGTAATAGATAAAACAAAACTCATGCCTATCGTTAAGAAAAGACTACTTTGGGAAATCATAAAATAATAAAAGATAGTAGGAAAAATCGTACCAAAAATTAGTCCCCCAAGACAACCGGCATACGTTTTATTCGGACTGATATGAGGAAAAATCTTTTTCTTACCAAATTTTTTTCCAATAAGATAAGCAAAGATATCGGTAAATGTAGAAATTAATAAAAGATAAACCAAAAGCCAAACATTTTCTCCTCGAAGTAAGATAACTTCATGAAAAGCCGTACTTAAGAAAAGGATAACTCCCATCAAATAAAAAGCATCCTTAGTTTCGTAACGTATATCTTTATAAGTAAGCATTGTGGGAAATAAAAAAACTACTGACATTAAGGATAAAAGAATGCTGCTAACGCCATTGGTTTCACCATGTACTTCATATTCATAAAATATAAGTAAGAACATACTAATCATGGCTATAAATTCAATACCGCTCGGATATTTATTATGACTTTTTCTTAAATCGAAGATTTCCTTTAAAGCCAATAAAGATAAAACCCCAATCATAATAAGGAAAGGTTTACCATCACTGACAACAATAGGAATAAGAATAACAAATAAAAGTATTCCACTCAAAATTCTTTTAAGCATATTATCAACATCTTTCTTCCTAAAGTATACACGTTTTTTTATATGAGTTCAAGAAAAAAACTGGTCTTTCTAAACCAGTCTTTTATTAAATATGATAAATTTTATTTTTCTTTGTCATCATGTATAAGCCAATAGCAACAACAAGACCACCTGCAATAACTGCATATGGTAAGAAAGAACCTGTTTGAGGATTTTCTGTTGTTTCACATTGTGACTTATATTCATTTTCTGTACATTCTGTTCCATTTGCACAATAATACTTATTATCTTTGATTTGACATTTTGGAGATTCTGTAGCATCCTTCATAGCAATAGAAATAGTACAAGGATCTGTAGAAGCTGTTGAGCCATCTAAAACAATTTTTCCAGCACTAGATCTGTCACCAGCAGGAATATCAACGGTAGCTGTCAATGTCATGATTACTGTGTCATTAGCGCCTTTGGTACAATCAATTTTCCATGATGAGCCGACTTTGCCACATTTAGTATAAGTATAGCTTGAATTACCCATCTTAACAGTAGCTGTAAGGATAGTATCGTTTGGAATAGCCGTTGTCGCATTAACACCAATGTAAACTTCAGAATTAGCACCTTTGTTAGTAATAGAAATTGTTTTATCATTTTCGGTTGTCGTATTAAGAGTAGCGTCTGTCGCTCCAAAGATAGAACCACTTATAGCACTAACATTTAATGTTAAAGCAAATGCACAAAAAGCAAAAAATACAGATAAAATAAATCCTTTTTTCTTCATAAAATATAAACCTCTTTTCTTTTTTTATTATGGTTTTATTATAACATAAAAATACAATATTTCTATATATTTTACTTTTTTTTACAATAATTTACAAAAAATATGGTATGATAATAAAGAATAGAAACGGTGGTGTAAAAATTGAAGAAGATTGTTATTTTAATTCAAAACAGCACCCTTTATTTTTCTTACCGTAAACAAGGGGCCATTAGAGAAGATTTAATGAATACAAATATTATCTCAGACTCTGAACTGGTTTTTACCGAAGATTATATTACCGAAAATCAAAAATTAGTCACACCTTTTTTAGAAGAGCTTTGTGAAATGAATAAAATGGATACCATTACTTTTCAAAATAATGATTTGGCCCAATTTTTATTACCTTTATTTACTAAAATTAAGATTTACAAAGTAAAAATTAAAAAGCAAGAAAATCTAAGTTATACAGTCTGTGAAAAATTATTAAAACTGAAATCTTTAAAGGAAATAGAATGTTTTAGTCTTCCTGAGTACCTTTTAGAAATGCTGGATAGCAAAGATATCAAGGTTCAAACTAAAAACGAAATCTTTTACATCTCCCCTTTTATGTCTAAAAATAATTTAAAAAATTATGCCAAAATTTATTATACCAAAAGAGTAACTATTTACGATAATTTGACAGATGAAGATAAAGAGGATTTTTTAACCTTTTTAAAAATCAATCGTTATTTAAAAACAATTGCTCTGATGAAATATGATAAAGCAATCCTTGATTTTATCTTAAATACTTTAGAAGAAAATCATTTTAAAAATATTTATTTGGAACTTCACGACAACATTACTTTCGAAGAAGACTATTTATTTTTAAAGCAAATGAATAAAAAATATAAAAAGAAAAATTATAAAATTGGTCTTTATTATTCTAAAGAATATTTAAAAGATAATTTAATGAAGCAAATTATTTTAAATACCTTAAAACTTTGTGGGGTTATCATTGTCTTGTTTATCGGGGGAATGATTTGTTATGTTTCCATAGACAATTATTATGCCATGAAAGATGTAGCCAAAATAAATGAACATGTGAAAGAAAAAATGAATAGTGAGGAAGATGTTAGCTTACCTGATGATAAGAAAACAGAAGGTCTTGCTATAAAAAACAAATATATCGCGGCCCTTTTAAGTATTAACAAAGATGTCGTAGGCTACTTAAAGGTTAAAAATACAAACATTGATTATCCTGTTGTTATGAGTAACGATAACAAATATTACCTAACTCATAATCTTTACAACGAAGAAGATAAAAACGGCTGGATATATATGGATTTTCGTAATTCTGAAAAGTTTTTAAATGATAATACCATTATATATGGCCATAATATGTACTATTCAGGGGTTATGTTTGGAACGCTTCATCGTACTTTAAATGGTAATTGGTATAACAATGAAGAAAATTTAACCATTACATTTGATACCATGTATGCCTCAATGAACTGGAAAATCTACTCTATTTATACAACATCTAAAACGAATGATTATTTAAAGGTAAGTTTTGATACCCAAGATGATAAACAAGCCTATATTGATATGACCAAAAAAAGAAGTATCAAAAATTTTGATACTCCCGTCACGACAGACAGTAAACTTCTTACGCTTTCTACTTGTACGGGTGATAATGAACGCTTAGTTATTCACGCGATTTTAAAAGAGAATAAGGAAGAACAAGATTCAAATTCTCTTGATAACGCTTCTTCTCTGGATTTAGCTTAATAGCTTCCTTTAAATAGGAAACAGCTTCTTCGAAATGTCCTGTATAAAAAGCGGCAATGGAAAGAAGATCATAAAAATAATCGTTCCAAGCAAATTCTTCGTTAATGTAGGATTTGCTTTTTTCTTTGATATTTAAGGCTTTTTGTAAGTTTTCATAGGCTTTTTCATAATCATTATGCAAATTATAAAAACTGGCCAGTTCAATATATCCTTCTCTTAAATAAGGAGCTTCATGAATAGCATTTTGATACCATAACAAAGCTTCTTCTTCAAAACCTAAAGCTTCATAACTTCGAGCCATAAAACGCATGGAAGCACACCTCTCATCCTTCCACGTTGCTTTTTTACATTTCAAATGTTTATGAAGTGTTTCAATACATTTAGGCCAATTTTTATAGTACATGTATTCTCTACCTAAATAATGGAGATTACGGTCATCCGTAGGGTCTTCCAAAACACTTATTTCAAGTAAAGGCAAATAAGACGAACGACTCTTTTTATTATCTGGATAATGATTTAAAGTAATGGGAACATCGATGATTTTTTCTTCTATAGAAGGTGTTAAAACCTCATGTACAGGGTGAATCCAATGATATCCATGCCGGGCATGAATTTTATCAATCCAAAAACTGACACGAGGATTTTTCTTCTCATCTAATTTCCAATTATAGTTATAACGAACTCGGGTTGGCTTTTCTTCCAACCATTTTTTTTCTAAGGTATCCCGCCAGCCGGTTTCGAAAACTTCATCTAAATCCACACAAACACAAATATCCGCATCTTCGGGCACAAGAGCTAAAGACTCATTGCGAGCCGTATCAAACCGCCAAGGGTTTATCTTTTTCTCATAAACCGTTACTCCCTTTTGTTTTAACTTTTTAACCGAATCATCAGAAGACCCCGTATCTAAAACAATAATTTCATCAGCTTCACTCATGGAATCGGTAAAACGGTTAACAAAGGCACTTTCATTTTTACAAATGGCATAAACCACCACTTTTAACTTTCCCATAAAATTCCTCCTAAAAGTAGTTTATGAAAACGAAAAAAAAGTGACTAGGTGATATGAACCCCGTTTCTTGGACATAGAAACGAGGTTTTAATATGTCAAAATTAACATATGAAGATAGAATTGAAATATATACTAAAAGAAAAAACGGTATAAGTGCAATAAATCTTTCTAGACAATATGGAGTACATGTAAATAAGATTCACTATTTAATAACATTAGTAGATAGAAATGGACTAGATATTCTTCGAAGAAATAAAAAT
>CAKOOQ010000027.1 GCA_934098555.1 uncultured Bacilli bacterium | reverse complement strand
TAATTTTCAGCTTTAGCCAAAAGTTCGGTTACCTTAGCCTCATAAACATTTTCTTTACTGCGCTTAGAAACACCTGTATAAACAGGGACTGCGATTAAAAGAATAATAGCCATGATGCCTAAAACACTTAAAAGTTCAATCAAAGTAAAACCTTTGAGAATTTTTTTATTTTTCCTCTTTTTTATTTTTTTCATTGACACATCCACCTTCTACTCTAGATATATTATCTCATAAGGGAGAAAAAAAGCAAAGTAAAAAGATGAAGTTTTCATCCATCTTAAATTTTAAATATTTGTAAATAAACTGTGGTACTCGTGTAATATATATTAGGATTATCGAAATAATAGTACTCACCATCATATTTCTTTTCCGTATAAGTCACCTTTTGATAAGCATAACTCGCATTAACACTAGAAGCATAACGGTAAAATTCTGTCGCATAACCCGATTCATTTAATTTCACATTTTTGCCATTCAATTCTAAATATCCAGAAGAATCAATATATTCTTGGGTAACACATGCAAAAGCATCTTTACTTTTAGCGCCGGCACAGATAACAGCATAACTGTCATAGTGATCTTCCCCCTCGCCATCGGTATAACAGCATTCCCCCCGATAGGTAGAATATTCTCGCCAATTGCCTGTTTTGCATGAAAATGGTGTAGTATTAAAGACACTTTGAGGAGATTTTGGTGCAGAGGCTTCCATGATAAGGGCTTTGCCGCTATAAGCCACACCCATATAATTGTAGGCATTTTCGTTATAATCTTCTGAAGGGACATCATTTTTACATTGACAGTTCTGGTCTTTGGAAGAGCAAGATTGATAACAAGTAATACTAGCTGTTTTACCAGATGTTTTTACAACTTCAAAGTAAGAGCTGGCTCTTAAAATGTCTTTAGCTTTTGAACTATTTTGAATAATCAAGGCTGTATTGTCACAATCATACATAGCATTTCTGAATGCTTGGTGTTCAATGTAAGAAGCCAATTTACCATTATCAATAATGGCTTTAAACTTGTTGCTATCGCAAGCAACCGTTTTACTCCAGTTATAATCATCAGGATTTTCCTTTATAATAGTCACCGCCGCACTTTTTTCATCGCTATAATTTCCGGCTTTATCTTTTACTCTGACATAGAAAGTATGGGCCCCATCTCTTACGTTGGTAAATGTGTATTTATTTGAAGTGCTTGAATTCCATGAGCCATTATCTAATTTATACTCGTAACTTGCAACGCCACTTAAATTATCTTTTGCATTGTTAGCCGATACGGTTACATTACTGTTTGAAACACTGACACTTATAGATACCGTTGGTGCCGTGTTATCGGCATAGTAGTTTCTACTACATACGGTACTTGACGTATTGCCGGCATTGTCGGTAACATTCAGACAAACTTTTTGATTAGAAGCATTTGTAATACCGACATTTATTTTATTGTTTGAAATAGAAACATTTGTATTTGGAGTACAATTATACGTATTTTTACAGTATTTGGCACTTGAAAGACCACTTATTGTATCTCCTAAGTTGCCTGTAATACTGGCGGTTTTCACCCAGCCATTGGAACCTGCCGTACTACTTTCTGATAAACTAATCGTTGGATTTATACCATCAACATTGTAAGCATCCGAACAAACCTTGTCAGTCGAGTTTCCGGCTTTATCGGTTACGATGGTACAAACTTTACGATTTTTACCATTATTTAACTTGACATTAAAACTTCCTGTGGCATTTGTTGTAGGATTACAATCGTTTTCACCTTCACAATATTTGATAGAAGAAATACCACTTAAGGCATCCGAAACATTGGCTTTTAAAGTAATGTTTTTATAATAACCATTGGAACCAGCTGTTTGACTCGCTACACTATAATGAATGGTTGGTTTATCTTTATCAATCATGACGTTGGTCGTCACTTCATTACTTTTATTACCCGCTTTGTCATAACAGGTAAAACGAACTATCTTCTTTTGATTGCCTGTAAATACTGGCGTGTACGTAAATCCTTTGGCCTCATAAGTTTTGTTATAACGTTCGTAACTTCCATTATCGATTTTGGTGGCACAGAAATCTAAATTATCAATGGTCCAATGGACACCTAACGTTACATCTTTATTTGTCCAAGCGTCACCTGAACTGTTATTTAAAGAAATATTAAATGAAGAGGATGTCACCTTTTCAACATGAACTTTGTTTGCCTCACTTATATCCGATATATTTCCAGCTTTATCTTTTAAACAAACATAATAATCACCGTTATCTAAATACGCCGTAATTGTGGTGCTATAAAAAGCTTTTTTGTTTTGATTATATTCAGCTGTATCACAAGAAGATGTGCTTACAAAAGCATATTCTAAAATACCACTTCCATTAAAATCAGTAATATCCACTTCTACTTTTCTTAAGTCGCTCGTATAATTACTATTATCTACACGTATACTTAAAACTTCCGGTTTTTGATTATCAATAAAACTACTTGTTTCATAATTTTGAATGACTTCTTTATTTTGAATTTTCATTGCAACTCTTAAGTGTATTGTTGTTTGTTTAATTGTTTCTGCATAAATTTGGTAAAAGCATTCATCAAAATTTTCCTTTGAACATGTTTTTTCTTCTTCACCATACCACGTAAGACTTTCTAAATTATCAAGATATGTATCATTTTTAAAAGTAAAAGTACATTTATCATAAGGAGTCTTATGCCAAGTATTTTTTTCCACTTCGTTATTATTTTCATCATAAATCGTAATATAACCCATGCCATAACGATTGTTTAGTTCTTCTTTGGATAAACACTCATTACTTTCAATATAACGTGCTTTATAAGCATTGTCTTCATAGTTAACCTCGATAATATCACAGTTCATTTTTCGATTAGAACGGGGGTCTATTAAGTTACCATTTTCATTATCCGTACTTATTAATCCATCTTTAATAAGAGTATCGACATCTAAAACAAAAACACTTTTATCTTCGGCATAACTTTCCGCTTTAGCTAAAAGTTCCGTTACTTTAGCACGGTAAATATTTTCTTTACTTTTATTAGTTAAACCAATATAAATTGGAAGACCGACCATTACAAGTAAGGCAAGTAGTCCTAAAACGCTTAAAAGTTCAATCAGGGTAAAACCATGCATAATTTTCTTTTTCATGTTACTTTCCTTTCAATCCTTATGTAAAGGATATGTAATAAAGGCCGGCATAAGAATTATACAAGACAGCATTCTCTTTTAATGGAAGTAATACTTCATTTGATAGAGATTTCGCACCAGAATAAGTGGCCCCATTTTCTGGTGCTGCCATTTCCTTTTTTAGTTTCCAACGCCCATTTTCTTTTTTATAAAAGAATAAATGACCTTCTAAAGTAGTTGCCTTTGTCGTTTTGTTATAAGTTTTATTTTTTATTATCAAGACAAGTTTGTCATTACCTAAAGCTGTCATAGAAAAATAAGCTTGTTGCATATTGTTTTTAGCATTTCGTTGATAATCTAAAAGAATTAAATATTTGCTATAATCACTACGATCAATAATCTTGTCTTCTGCTTTTTTGTTATAGCAACGTGAGGCTTGATAAATACTATTATCATTGCATCTTACAAGACCTGTACCATTAAATAAGCCTGTATAATCGAAAATATCTTGTCTAGCGTATCTACCCTCACTTGTTGAAACAGCACCCGAAGATCCACGAATATCATGAAAATAATAATATTGATCATTTACGTTCCTTGACAATTTTTCCTCTCCACCACGGACACCCGTTGCATAGTTGTAACTTCGAAAAGCGTAATTATTTTTACTTGAAGTAGAATCATTATAGTAAACACCAACGGTGCCATTATTAAGACTATGTGAAATGCCTACGATTCCTTCTCTTTCATAGCCCGCAGAGCCAAAGACAGGGCTAATATAAGGCATCGTTATAGAATTACCATTTATTTTAAGCGTGGCCACCCTAACAGATCCTCCTCTGGTATTAGCGTCACCACCGACGACAATTGTTGAATCATCCACTCTCACATTGTATTCAGATAAAGGAGCCTGTTCATTCATTAATTTGACAACAGGTCCATAGGAAGAACTAGTTGGTGTAACATTTAAAACCTGGGCTTCTAATTCATAAGTATTTTTAGGTTTACCATTTGAATAATAAACTTCGTCACCGTCAACAATGACAATTTGAGATTCATTAAGAGGAACTAAGTTATAATTATTTCTCATGCCATCAGAGGAATTTTGATTTTTGGAGATAAAATCACCAATACGAGTTAATTTTGGGCCATTTGAAATGGTTAAAATCTTAGATGGAGCCGAACTATAATTACCAGCCTTGTCTTTTACCCTGACATAGAATGTGTGATTACCATCGGTTAAATTAGTAAAGGTATATTTATTTGAAGTGCTGCTAATCCAGTTACCACTGTCCACACGATACTGAAAACTTACTACTCCACTTAAATTATCTTTCACATTCGTCGCGGATACGGTGGCATTAGCATTTGAAGTAGAAGCCGTAATAGATACCGTTGGAGCTGTATTATCGGCATAATAGTTCTTACTACAAACCGTACTTGAAGTATTACCGGCATTGTCGGTAACATTCAGACAAACTTTTTGATTAGAAGCATTTGTAATACCGACATTTATTTTATTGTTTGAAATAGAAACCTTTGTATTTGGAGTACAATTTGACGTACTCTTACAGTACTTAGCACCCGAAAGCCCACTAATCGTATCTTCTAAAGTGCCTGTAATACTGGCGGTTTTCACCCAACCATTTTCTCCTGCTGTACTCGTTTCTGATAGACTGATTGTTGGATTTACCCCATCAACATTGTAAGCATTAGAACACACCTTACCCGTTGAATTTCCGGCTTTATCGGTTACGATGGTACAAACTTTACGATTTTTTCCACTTGCTAAGTTAACAGTAAAGTTTCCCGTGACATTTGTTGTAGGATTACAATCATTTTCGCCCTCACAATATTTGATAGAGGAAATGCCACTTAAAGCATCCGAAACATTGGCTCTTAATGTAATGGCTTTGTAATAACCATTTGAAGCAATAGTTTGACTCGTCACACTATAACTAAGACTTGGTTTATCTTTATCAATTAAGACATTGGTCGTTACTTCATTACTTTTATTTCCCGCTTTATCGTAGCATATAAAGTGAACACTCTTTTTCTGATTTCCACTAAAAGTTGGATGATAGGTAAAACTCTTTTGATCATACACCCCATTATAACGTTCATAACTTCCGTTATCGATTTTGGTAGCACAAAAATCCAAATTATCAATCGGCCAATTGACACCTAACGTTACATCATTACCTGTCCAAGCATTACCCGAACTATTGGTGACTCTTATTGTAAAACGAGAAGTAGTAACTTTTTCCACGTGAATCTTATATTCTTCTTTAGCTTCTGTCATATTACCGGCGTTATCTTTAGCACATAAATAATAATCACCATTATCTAAAAACAGTGTTTGATTTTTATCACTCGTTTCTTTCTTATGATCTATATACTCAGGAAGACTTTCATCACAAGTTGGACTACTAGCATAGGAAAATTCTTTGATACCACTGCCGGACATATCATCGAGCTCAAAATCGACTTTCCTTAAATCGTTTGTGTCGTTGTCATTATTCACATTAATGTTAGAAATCAATGGGACTTCGTTATCTATAAGACTATTAAATTCGTATGTTTGGGTGCTTCTTTGATTATTAATTATTAAGTTTACATTTAACCGAATCGTAACATTTTTAATTTTTTCAGCTTCAATGGTGTATAAACAGTTATCATACTTTTCTTTTGAACAGGTTTTATCGCCATCACCACTCCACGTAAGACTTTCTAGGTTTTCCAAATCCTCTTCTTTTTTAAACTTAAATTGTATTTTTTCAAAAGAAGTTTTGGTCCAGGTATTATTTGCTATCTCATTATTATTTTCATCAAAAGCGATAAGAAAACCCTTACCATAACGATTATTCATTTCTTCCTCACTTAAGCATTCGTTATTCTCCACATAATGAGCCTTATAAACATTGTCTTCATAATTAACTTCAATAATATCACAGTTCATCTTTCGATTTGAACGTGGATCTATTAAGTTACCATTTTCATTATCCGGACTCATAATTCCTTCTTTAATAAGTGTGTTAACATCCATGACAAAAACACTGGATGATTCCGAATATCCTTCTGCTTTAGCTAAAAGTTCCGTTACTTTAGCTTGATAAATATTTTCTTTACTTCGATTCGAAATCGTAGAATAAGTGGGAATAGCTATCAATAAAATAACCGCCATAATGCTAATCACACTAATAAGTTCAATCAAAGTAAAGCCTTTCGTTAACTTCTTTAATTGTTTTTTTCTATTTTTCATCTCTATCCTCTACCTTGTTAGTATTATCTCACATTATTTATAAAAGAAAAAGAAAAAGACGACCATTTATCATGAACGCCTTTCTAATATACTAATAATCTTCATTTATCCTATTAAAACTTAAAGGTAATAAAAAATCACCATAGTTTTCCTATGATGATAACAGACATAACCATGAGTATTAAAAGGGATTTTAGAAATTTTTTAAATTTCCAGATTGATTTCTAAAATCATATTTGAAATGTCTAGCACCGTATTTACGGGTATATTAGTGCTTTTTACTTTGCCGTAGCCATTTAATGTATAAGGTAAGTTTATGAGTTCACAAAAGCGAATGATTTCATTAGTACTCCAACCGGTAACATCTGGCATAACGTAATTTTTATCATTTGTTAAAAGAAAAACTTTGGAACCCGTAATGGTTTTGGTTTTAGTAAGAGGATATTGATTAATAATATATTTACCATTTCCTAAAAGAATGGGATTTAAACCAAGTTTTTTTAATTCATCAACGACTACGGTGGTTTCTTTGCTTAAGTATTCCGTAATGGTGATGATTTTTTTACGATCGACATCATCTTGTTCATCTGTAACACTTAAGATATTAGCAATGTCTTTAACGGCATTTGCGATGGTACTTGTAATTTTGGCAGAAGAGGCTGTTGATTTTTTGGCCACAAAGTAAATGACATACAAAGGATTATCGTAAGGAAATAATCCTAAAAAAGATTTAATGTAATCGTAAGTTCCCGTTTGATAGCCTCCATTAGATGATGCTATCTGAGCTGTCCCAGTTTTACCTATTAAGGTAACATTAGATGGCGCATACGCTTTATTATAATCAAAGCCATTATAGACAACGTTATACATAAGCTCTTTCATTTTTTTAACCGATTCTGTGCTAGCTACTTGTCCTACTTCCGTTCGTTTAGCTTCAAAAACAGTCTTTTTATTTTCATCCACAATTTTAGAAACGATATAAGGTTTTACCATTACCCCGTCATTAGCAAATATTGTCATGGCTTGTAAAAGCTGGATAGGTGTTACTAAAATACCTTGGCCAAAAGAGGCATTGGCAAGTTCAGATTCATAGGTAATATCCACTAATCCTTCGGATTCAGCAGGAAGCGTAATACCAGTTTTATGACCAAAGCCTAGTTCATCATAAAAGTTACTTAGTTTAGCAGCGCCAAGCTTTAAGCCTAGGTTGGTCGCGGCAACATTAGAAGAATACGCAAACCCCGTATCATAGGTAATGTCACCCCACCCAACGGTGTTAAAGTCTTTTATTTTGGTTTTACCATCACTTAAGGTAATTGTTCCCGAATGAAATTTATCTTCGCTATTATAAAGATTATTTTCTAAAGACGCCAACCATGAGAAAATTTTCATGGTGCTTCCTGGTTCATACGCATATCCGACTAAGGGACTCATGTAATTATTTAAACCATCTAACGTATTGGGATTAAAATTAGGATTAGAGGCACTACCGATAATAGCCCCCGTTTTCGCATTCATCACCGTAAAACTAGCCCAGTCTAAAGTGATATCTTTAGAGAAAGAGGAAATGGCATTTTCTAAGATATTTTGGACATCGCTATTAAGCGTTAAATAAACATCATTACCACTTTTTGCTTCCACACCTTGAGCTTCACTCGTAGGCATTTTATAGCCATAGGCATCTTTTTCGTATTCAGTATAACCATTGGTCCCTTTTAACTCGTCATTAAAATAACTTTCAATCCCCATTTCGCCCGTGATTTCTCCCTCATCATTACTTCTAGCATAACCAAGGATATAAGAGGCCCAAGAAGAGTTGATATATTGTCTTCTTTTGGCAAGGGTGTCAAAAATAATGCCTGGTAAATCTTCTTTTAATAAAGCTTGTCGTTCGTCTTCACTAATTTTTCCCCATCCCCCTAGTTCTACTTGATAAAGGTTTTGACCTAAATAACTCATTAAATCCGTACGACACTTGGTTTTATTTTCTTCTGTTTTAGCTACGACTTGACAAATAGTTGTCGCGGTCTTTTCTTTGTCCACCACATGCATAGGATTTTCCATATCGGTTGTTCTAGAAGGAGATAAAATAGCAATAATTTTATAAGAATTGGTATTTTTAGCAAGAGGTTTGCCATCGGTATCATAAATAATACCTCTAGAAGCATAAAGTGTTTCTTTAGTGGTATTCCGGTTACTAGCAAACTTCGTCAAGTCAATGCCATCTACTTTAGGACTTAAAACAACATAAGAAAGTTTGATAATGATAACAAGAAAAAAAAGGCCCACAACAAGCATCGTAATCTTCAAATTCAAATTGACTTTCCGAAGTTTATTGTTCACCTTTTTCACGATTTTCCTCCTTATTCTCCTATATTCTTGATGTTATTATTGTTGTATGTCATGCCTTTTTCTTGGGCAACTTCCTCGATTTTATCTAAACTAGCAAGTTCATCAACTTGCATACTTAATGATTCATTAATGCCTTCTTGTTCATTAATTTGATTTTTTAATTTTTCAAGTTCTATATTCGATTCTGATAATAACGCTTTGGTAAAAACGGTTGAAATAGGGAAAAGCAAAATAGTAAGTAAAAGTAAAAACGTCATAATCTTTTCACCTTTCAACAAACGAATCGTTTTTTTCTTTTGTTTACTCATAAATTATCCTTTCTGCCGTCCTTAGTTTGGCACTTTTACTCCGGCTATTTTCTTTTAATTCTTCTTCACTTGGTAAAATAGGCTTTTTGGTAATGAGCTTTAGCTTTGGCTGATACTCTAAAGGAATGACAGGAAGTCCTTTTAAAGGTTCGGGTACTTCACTGTATTTTTTAAATGTTTGTTTAACAATGCGGTCTTCTAATGAATGAAACGTTACTAAAACCAAACGCCCTTTATCCTTTAATAAAGAAATAGCATCGGGTAGAACTTCTTCTAGCCCTGTTAATTCTTCATTTACTTCAATGCGAATGGCTTGAAAAATATTTCTTTCAGGATGTGTTTTATAAAAATAATTGTCACCAACCGCCCTTTGGATGCACGAAACGAGTTCCCCTGTCGTTTTAAGGGGTTTCGTCTTTCTTTCTTCCACAATTTCTTTGGCAATAAAAGGACTTTTCTTTTCCTCTCCATATCGGTAAAAAAGACTTTTTAATTCATCATAAGAATAGTTATTGACAACATCTTGAGCCGTAAAAGCATCTTCTTTATTCATTCGCATATCAAGTACTTCATCTCGCATAAAACTAAAACCGCGATTCTCATCCAATTGAGGCGAAGAAACACCAAGATCAAACAATATGCCATCTACTTTTTCCACGCCTAATTCTTTTAAACGTTCTTTCATATTGACATATTTGTCATGAATAATAGTAAAGTTACTACCTATTTCAGCTAATTTTTCTTTACTATAAAGACAGGCTTCTTTATCCCTATCAAAAGCATATAAGTGTCCTGTTGTTAATCTTTTTAAAATTTCCCTTGAATCGCCCGCATAACCTAAAGTAGCATCCACATAGATGCCATCTTCTTTGATATTTAAGTTTGCGATGGATTCTTTTTTCAAAACGGTATAATGTTTCATAGAACCCCATCCATATATATTTACTTAAAATTTTTTCTTTTTATTTTAAGTGAAGCCAAAAAAAAGGGAACAGTAACTTTCTTTTGACAAACACTTTAAACAGCGCATAAGAAATGACTTTTCAAGGTATCTATCTCAACTTTTTAACACGAAACTTTTGAAAGAGTAAGTACAAACGTGAAAAAAGTTTTTTTAAGACAAACTTACTTCTTAAAACATCGCGAAAGTTTTAAAAGAAGGACTAAATCGTGTCTATCTTCTCTACTACCACATTTCACACTGTTCATATATAGATTACTAAATTTTCTTTTTAATGTAAAGTAAATAAGTCAAAAATAGTGTAAACTTAACAATTTATTATTCAAATAAAGACAAAAATTCTATATAATAAGCTCGTTAGGTGGTACATATGCAAAAAAAGAAATATTTTATTTTAACTCTTATATTTTTATCTATTCTTTCACTTTTTTATTTTAATCAAAAAAAAGGCTTTCACGAAGATGAAATTTATTCTTATGGTTCTTCTAATTACAAGTACGATAATATTTATAAAAGTTATGGTTACACGGGAGCCGAACTGGATTACTTTTGGAATGTCACGTTTAAAGGTAATTTATTTTCAAAAATTGGCAATTCTTTAGAATTTCTTCTTAATAAGGATAAAAAGGCATACCCTTATAAGAAAGAACTTTTAAAAAAAGAACCTATTTTAAAAACAAAGCAAGAGGCAACTGAATATATAAGTTTGCAAAAAGAAGATTTAGGTAATTATTTTAGTGTTTGGCTTAATCAAGCTATTGATGTTCATCCACCTTTGTTTTATTTTCTCGTTCATTTCTTCTCCCTCGTCTCTTTCAATCATTTTTCTAAATTACCGATTTATTTACTTAATTTGGTGGCTTTTCTTTTAACGCTTATAGCTATGAAAAAAATTTTTGAAAAAGAAAAAAAAGAAGATTTCACTTTACCCGCGGTGATTTTTTATGGAGCGAGTATGGCAGGATTAAGTACCTTAATGTTTCAAAGAATGTATATGCTTTTGACTTGTTTTTGTACATGGTATTTATATTATTTATTGAAGTTTGATAAAGAAGAAATGCAGAAAAAAGAGAAAAGACGTTTTAGTCTTATCATTACAGGTGGTTTTTTAACTCAATATTACTTTTGTATTTATGCAGTGATGAGTTTTGTCACGTATGTTGTTCTTAACCTTAAAGACAAAGAGAAAATAAAAAATCTTTTCTTTATTCACTTTAAAGGTGCCTTACTAGGCCTCTTACTCTTCCCTGTTTCTATTTATCACATTTTATTTTCTTCACGTGGTATTGTTGGTCATGAAAACGTGGCCAAAACCTATTTCGAAATGCTTAAGTATTTCATGTCTAATCTAATAACCAAATTAAATTTAAATTATATCTTGTTGGGCCTTCTTCTCCTTCTTTTAATTTACTGTTCTAAAAAATTTAAACTGTTAAAGAAAAAAGAATTTTATTTATTTCTTTTACCAAGTATTTTATCTTTACTCGTTGTTTCAAAGATATCTCCTTTTTTGGGTGAGGACTTTACTTTCCGTTATATTATGTTTTTGTATCCTAGCATCGTTTTATTTATCTTATATTGTTTAAGTTTTATAAAGCATAAGAAAACACCTATTGTTTGTCTTGTACTGACTATTTTATTAAGCCTTTATGGTCTAACAACAACAAAGCCTGCTTATTTATATGAAGGCTATCAAAAATCTTTAGATATCGCGAATACCTATCAAAAGGATACGCTTATCTATGTGGTCGATAACGATTATACTTTTTTAAGTGCAATGCCTGAATTTTTAACTTATAAAAGTCATTTAATCATTAATAAGAATGCCGATAATCTAGGAAAAATAAAAGCCTTAAAGGAAGTAAGTAAAGATAAAGAAGCCATCCTTTGTATTAAAAGTTGGTTAGATAAAGAAAACATCAAAAAAGAAATCTTAGAAAACACCTCTTTTACCGAAGCTATTTTATTAGAAGATATCGAAAGTGATGTCGAATCGGTATACTACTTATTAAAAAAAGAATAGACTCAACTATTCTTTTTTGTATTCTTGATTTCATCTAGAACGGTTCCAAAAGTGGCCACACCGTTTAACTCAGCCGGTAAAATAATTTTTGTGGATTGTCCATCCGCCATTTTACTTAATGTTTCAAAAGATTTCATTTTTAAGATACTTGCATCAGGTGCAGCATCTTTTAAAAGACGAATACCTTCGGCTTCTGCTTGTCTTAATTTTAATAAAGCTTCCGCTTCACCTTCGGCTCTTTTAATTTTAGCTTCTTTATCAGCTTCCGCTCTTAAAATAGCGCTTTCTTTTTCTCCTTCTGCGATTAAGACTGAAGATTTTTTCTCACCTTCTGCTTGAAGAATTTTTTCTCTTCTTTCTCTTTCCGCACGCATTTGTTTTTCCATCGCA
Source organism: uncultured Bacilli bacterium (assembly GCA_934098555.1). Taxonomy (GTDB): domain Bacteria; phylum Bacillota_I; class Bacilli_A; order RF39; family UBA660; genus Ventrenecus. The sequence goes on along the minus strand of CAKOOQ010000027.1, from coordinate 2,879 downwards.
TCTTGAATATCTCTTGGTGGTAAAATGTTTTTTACTTCCACACGATTGACTTTAATACCCCATGGATCGGTGGCTTCATCTAAGATAGAACGCATTTTAGCATTAATAATATCTCTTGAGGTTAACGTTTGGTCAAGCTCTAACTCACCAATAATATTTCTAAGGGTTGTGGCTGTTAAAGACTCAATAGCGCTGATAGGATACTCAACACCATACGTATAAAGTTTCGCATCGGTGATTTGAAAATAAACCACCGTATCAATTTGCATCGTAACGTTATCTTTTGTAATAACCGGTTGAGGATCAAAATCACGAACCAACTCTTTTAAGGTAACAACATTGGCAACTCGGTCAACAAAAGGAATACGCACATGTACTCCGTTGTGCCAAGTCGTATAATAAGAACCCAATCTTTCTATAACATATACCTTAGATTGTGGTACCACTTTGATACATGGAATAATAAATAAGACAACAAGAACAAATAAAATAATTAAAAAAGCCATTATTTTTCACTCACTTTCTTAGAACTCTTTTTTTTCGTAGAGGTTTTCTTTACTGTCGTTTTCTTTGGTGTTTTTTTAGAAGATTCTTTCTTTTTAGGTTCTTCTTTTTTCACCTTTTTAACAACCAATTTCACGCCATCAATTTTTTCAATGAAAACAGGTTCTTCTTCTTTGATGGTCACATTTGAAATGGCACTCCAAAGTTTACCATCCACTTTAACTTCTCCGATTTCATTTTTGGTGATTTTTTTGGTCACCACACCTTCCATCCCAATAATTCTTTCTAAGTTCAATTTAGTCTCTTCTTTGGTTTGATATTCTAATAATTTCTTGCGCGTTAAAATCATAAAAAGAATACCAAATAAAACAAAGACCGCGAATTGGACAACAAAAGAGGAAACAAATAAGGAAAGAAACAAGGCTAAAATACCACTAGCAATAAACCAAATAGAAACAAGATTTATTGTTGCCGCTTCAACAAGACCAAGCAAAACAACAATCACTAACCATATCATCCAATCTGACATAACATAACACTTCCTTCCCTTTGATATTAACATAAATTTAATCTTTTGAATAGGTCTTTTGTGTGATAAAATAACGAAAGAGAAAAGAGGCCAATTCCGATGATAAAATTTTATAATTTAAAAGAAAAATTATGTCAAGAAACAAACAATATTGCCGAAAATTTTTGGATAGATATGGAAAGTCCCAGTGACGAAGAAGCCAAACTTATTTGTGATAAATTAAAACTTGAAGAAGTGGATATGCGAAAAGTCCTCGATAAATCCGAACTTCCTCATATAGAGCAAGAAAGTGAGGCACTTTTATATATCTTCAATATTCCTTACGTCATTAATAATAGTGGAAAGAAAAAGTATCGTTCCTACCCTTTTGGCATCTTTTTTATGACGCATGGGGTTGTCACCGTATCTTTAATGAACCATCCTTTAAAAGACACATTTAAAGCATATTTAATTCAAAATAATCCTCGGACAGTAGAAGACTTTTCTATTTTCTTCATTGCTAAAACAACTGAATATTTCATTCGTTATTTAAATGAAATCCAAGATGATATCTTAGAAAAAGAAAAAGATTTAATTAAATCAACAAGCAACAAAGATTTAGAAAGAATGCTAACGCTTCAAAAAAGTTTGCTTTATTTCACAACATCTTTGCAAGGAAATGAAATGCTTCTAGCTAAAATGGAAAATAGTAATCATTTAAAAGAGACTTCTTTAGATGCTTTAAAAGATGCCCAAATAGAGATTAAACAAGCCATTCGCATGGCTAGTATCTATCGGGAAATACTAGAAAATACGATGGATACTTATAGTTCCATTATTTCTAACAACTTAAATGATATTATGAAATTTTTAACTTCCGTCACCCTTGTTATTTCCATTCCTACCATGATATCTTCCTTTTTAGGTATGAATGTTACGATTGGAGACTTTGCCTCTAATCCTTATTCCTTTTTGCTTATTATTTTAATTTGTCTTTTTGTAACTATTTTAATTATCATATTATTAAAAAAGAAAAATCTTTTATAGGGATTTTTCTTTTATTTTAATTTTTTGATAACTATAGCCTTTTTGGGTAACTACTTCAGATGTACCATTATAATTTTCCTTCAGATTCTTTATTAGCTCTTCTTTTTCAATGGGTAAAATAACATAGACCTCGTCATAAAGTTCACTTATTTTATGAAAGACTTCTTTTAACAAAATAGGATTACTTAATTGTAACGCATTCAATGCTAAAATTTTTTCCTCTTTATAAATGACAAAATCGTCGATAATTTTCCCATTTTCTTCAATGTAATAATAATCGGCATTATTATCCTTTATTTCTAAAGCCATCGCACACCGACTCCTTAAAAGACCATTTAATTCTAGATATTTATCATAATTAGCTTTTATTATTTTATAATTTATTTTCTCTTCTTCATTTAAAAAATCATTCATTTCTCTCACTACTTTCTCTAACCTTTTTCTTTTTTCAACAAGTATTTGTTTATCATTCATATTTAAATAGTTTTTTATTTCTTCTAAAGATAAGTCAAACTTTTTTAAGGTGTTTATTTTTCTCATTATACCTATTTGATTATCATTGTAATAACGATATCCACTATAAAAATCAACATACTCTGGTTTAAATAAATCAATTTCATCATAATAACGTAATGTTCTCACAGAAGTCTTAGTTATTTTAGAAAATTCTTTTATCTTATACATATGAGCTCCTTTCTGATATATATTAACATTTACGTACACGGAAGAGTCAATAATTTTGTCATATCATAATTGAATTTCCAGACCATTTGGGATTTTCATTACAAAAAAATCAATCATTTCTGATTGATTCATATAT
>CAKOOQ010000026.1 GCA_934098555.1 uncultured Bacilli bacterium | reverse complement strand
TTTTCATGTAAAATTTATTCTAATTAACAACAGTCTGGAAAATACTTCTATTCTTTATTGAATTTTTCTTTTATAGAAATTAGTGCTTCTAATATAATTGGAATGATAATAACAGATGATATAAACTCATAAATGTTTATTATTTTAGGTTGAAATATATCATTTATTTGCAAAATGATATATACAATTATTATAGAAAATGTCCAAACTAGTTTTGATAATCCGTAGTTTGCAAAATTTTCGTTAACCTCTGATAACCGCATAACTTTAGAAAATATTAAATCTAATATTGTAAAAAATGGTTTGCAAGTCATTGAAAAAAAGAAAAAGAAAGTATATTTAAAAAAACAGCTAATGACATCAATAATGAAGTTTGGAAAAAATAATACAATCTTTTTACTTTTTTTAACGTCTTTATTAAAAATTAAATTGTTAGTATTAACAAGTTTTAAAATTAAGTTATCAAAATCAAAAATATCATAAAATTTTTTTATTACTGTTTTATGTTTTTTTATGAATCGATTTATATTAATCTTTTGTAAGTTCTTAATTAAAAAGTATATATTTAACATTAAACAATAAAAACAGGTATATACTTCTAACAATAAACAAATAATGCAAATGCCCTGCAGCATTCCTTCACTATTAAAGGCGTTAAAAAGCTCACTATAATTTATTTTGGTGAAAAAAATAAGCGAAAAAGTAACTATGCTTCCATATTCATAATAATCAAATTTAAAAGTCGAAGATTTATAGGTCATGGGTTTTATGTATATTGTATAAAACAATAAAATAATACTAGGGAAATACATTAAAGAAATGAATTTCCAAATTTTCATTAGCTGAAACATTAAAGTTAAAAAAGCTATTGCTATAAAAATTCCACCTGTCATATCAATGATGCTATAAGTTTTTTCTTTACTTATTTGTTCAGAATTAGTGCCTTTCTTGAAATTTTGAAGAGTCTTGGTAAATGAAATCACATAATTAATCATGATACAAATAGTAGAGGTGTAAATTACAAAGTTAACGAATGGAATCATACTTACAACATTAACATATAAATTCTTGTTAATCATTTTTTCACCACCTTTTTGATTGTTATTGTATCATAATGACAAAAGATATCAAAATTTTTAATTTAATCATTTTTTATAATTCGCTAAAATAAAGATGTTATGTTATACTATCTATATAACTTTGGAAGTGATTATGTGAAAGAACTTGAAGAAAAAATAGTTAAGTTTGCTGAGGATAGGGATTGGTTACAATTTAATACGCCAGAAAATTTGGCTAAATCGATTTCTATTGAAGCTGGCGAGCTCCTTGAATGTTTTCAATGGGACAATAATTATGACAAAAATGAATTAAAGTATGAAATAGCTGATGTGCTTAATTACTGTATTTTGCTTTGTCATCAGATAGGCGTTGACCCTAAAGAAATAGTTTTAGAAAAAATGGATATTAGCGCTCAAAAATATCCCATTGAAAAAGCAAAAGGTAAGAGTACAAAATACGATAAATTATAGAAAGTTTAATGTTTGAATAATGGTTTGTAGGTGAAGTAAATGTTAGTGTATGAAGGAATAAAATCTGAATTTATGGATGATGTTGACTTAGGGATTATTGCAGATAAAATTAGAAATAAATATATAGAAGTTATTAAAAGAAAACCTAGTATTCCTGAATTTGATTCTTGGAAAAATTCTTTACAATATATGAGAGGAGTTCTAAATGATAACGAGATACCAAATAACAGTGGTATTGCCATAGAATACAATATACCTCCTACTGGTTGTAGAATTGATTTTATGATGTCAGGTTATAATAAAGAAAAGTCTAATATAATTATTATTGAATTGAAACAGTGGAGTGTTGCTAAAGAAGTAGATGAAGTTGATGGCATCTATAAAGTAAATACTTATACAGGACATAGTTTAAGAGATGTTGTTCATCCGTCATATCAAGCTATGACGTATGCTAATCTAATAAAAGATTATAATGAACTAGTACAACAAAAAAATATAAATGTAATACCTTGTGCCTATCTGCATAATTACTACTTTGAGGATGATGACACATTACTTTCTGGTCATTACAAAGAATATATAGACAATGCTCCTTTGTTTGGTCATAATGATGTGGTTAAATTAAGAAACTTTATAAAAAAATACATATTAGAAGGTGACGACGGCAACTTACTTTATGAAATTGAAAGTGGAAAAATAAGACCATCAAAAATGTTGCAGGATTCTTTAAGCGACATGCTAAAAGGTAATAAAGAATTTTACATGATTGATAATCAGAAAATAATTTATGAATATGCCATTAGAAATGCCATTGATACTATTTCTAAAAATAAGAAAAGCGTTATGATTATAAGAGGTGGTCCTGGAACTGGAAAATCTGTGTTGGCTATCAACCTTCTTGTTGAATTAAATAATAGAAATATGACATGCTTTTATGTAACTAAAAATATGGCTCCTAGAAATGTTTATTCAACTAAATTACGAGGAAATTTCACAAAAACATATATCAATCATTTATTTCAAGGCTCCGGTAATTTTATAGATGCTGAAAAAAATGAATTAGATTGTTTAATAGTTGATGAAGCACATAGATTAACTGAAAAGTCAGGCAGTTATCAAAACAAAGGCGAAAATCAAGTTAAAGAGATTATTAATGCCTCAAGATTTTCTGTATTTTTTCTTGACGAAGATCAAAGGGTAACTTTAAGAGATATTGGTAGTGAAGACTTAATTAAAAAATATGCTAATGAACTCGGGGCAGGTATATACTTATTTGAATTAGATAGTCAATTTCGTTGCAATGGTTCGGATGGTTACTTAGCCTGGCTTGATAGGATTTTAGAAATCAGAGATACAGCTAATCTTGATATAGATGGTTTTGATTATGACTTTAGAGTACTTGATGATCCAAATGAATTAAGAAAATTGATTGAAGAAAAAAATCGTCTTAATAATAAATCACGCATTGTTGCAGGTTACTGTTGGGAATGGCCAAAAGGAAGTTCTAGAAATAATACAAATTATCATGAAATACAAATTTCTGAGAAAAATTTTGAAATGAGTTGGAATTTAGAGGTTGGTGAGTCTTTTGCAATAGGTTCTACATCTGTTAATGAGGTAGGATGTATTCATACCGTTCAAGGATTGGAATTTGATTATATTGGTGTCATAATTGGCAACGATATGAGATATGAAAATGAACATGTTGTGACAGATTACAGAAAAAGAGCTAAGAGTGACAGTTCATTAAAAGGCATAAATAAAATAGCCAAAGAACAGGGTCAAGAAACAGCAGATGAAATTGCTGGAAAAATCATAAAAAATACGTATAGAACATTAATGACCCGCGGATTAAAAGGATGTTATGTTTATTGTACTGATGAAAAATTAAGTGAATATATAAAGAAAAATATAAAGTAGCTTTTGTAAGTATTTATGATGGGAATGGTCGTTTATGAAAATGTTTGAGGAAATAAAAGATTTTGGCAAAGAATATGTTTATGAACAATATACGAGAATCGTAGAAGATTTTAAGGAATATGACAAGATAACGAAGACGAAAATGCTAGAGGCCATCTACAAGGTTTATGAGGATTCTTATAATATTATTGATATTTGTACAACAAGAGAACTAAAATTTTTAAAAATGATATTAGATTATATGGTAAATCATCATGATGATTCATCAAGACAAATGTTATTTTCTGATAAATACAATTGGGAAAGGAATATTCTAAGAGATAAATTTTTGCTTTATCATTCTTTTGATGATGATATTAGTATTCCTGAAGAAATAATAGATAAAGTAAAAGAGGCCTTAAAAAATGTTAAGTGGGCTGACCAAAAGAAAATAGACGACATCAATGAATTTTTAGTGAGTTATTGTAAAATGCAAGGTTCAGCCCTTTTGCCATCTCTTTGTCAAATTGGCTCGGTTGTCACAGGCGTAAAAGAAGAATTATTATGGCAACATATGGTAAATAATAAATTATTTAATTATTATGTTTTCATTCGTTTACAAGAAGTCGAAGACTTAAAAGAACCAATGCCTGTTGCCATCTTTAATGACTTTTTTGATATTGCAGATGACTTAGATGAACAAAGAAAAAAACAAGGTCTTGCTGGTAATATAAATATTGACTCGAAAAAATTTAAAACAATGTTTTATAATGATTTTGATATTTATAATCCTAAAATCAAAAAATTTCTAAAAGAGTTACGTGACTTACCTTTTTATTGGCCATCAGTCATTAAGCCAATTAGAGATTATGCCATGCTTAATCTTGAAAGAGATTATTTAAAAGAGCTTATAAAAAGTGTTCCTGCTTTACACAATATAGATTTAACTAAATTTTTTAAAACCTTAGATGATGCGATGGACGAGATGCCATCTGGGGCTTTAAATGGATGTACCCCTAATGAAGCTAAACAGATTAAAGTACGAGAACTAAAAAATAGAATGAATAAAGAAGAAAGATATGTAGAGCAAAAAAATGCCTGTTTATCTAAAAAAGATGTCGACTTATTTTACAAAATCTATTTTGCATTATTAGAATTCACAAACGAAAAATATAAGATAAATCCTCATCTTAAACTTTATAATCAAAAAGCCATTAATCCAGCTGAAATGGAAGATGTTATAAAAAAATATTGGGAGAATAAGGAATTTATAACGACAGAATTTTGTCTAGCCAATCCTTATAAATTTAATAAAGAAGAATTAAGTATCGCTGGAGAATTTAAAAAAGGCATTAGAGGAACATTTGTTATCTGTCGTTATGAAGAGGAATATACAGCTTTATTAGCTGATGGCAAAGTTTATATGATAAGGGGCCTAAACGCAAACATTGATGAAATTATTCCTTATGATGAACTACCTTATACGGTTACAACATCAATTATTCCTTTTAAAGGTAATTTAGTTTACGATAGTTTGTTTTTTGGCACTGACATAAAATTAGGCGTAGGTTTTGAGGAAATGATTGATAAAGAGTATGAACAAACAATGAAATACTATCACTTGTAATTATTTATGATAAAAATAAGATTAGTTTAGAACTGGAATTAAAGAAAAGGCTGGATAATTAATAATACGGGATTAATAACCATTATGAATTTGCTTTCGTAAAAAGAAAGCTTTTTTCTTTTATAAAATATTAAAGACAAAAGAAAGTAATTATGTTAAAATGTTTGTAGATGTAAATTAAAGGGTGGTAATATGGCAAAAGTTATTTCATTAGTAAACCAAAAAGGTGGCGTTGGAAAGACAACAACAAGTATTAATTTGGCAGCTGCTTTGGGAAAAGAAGGAAAAAAGACACTTTTAATAGATTTGGATCCGCAAGGTAATGCTTCTAATGGTCTTGGGTTAAATAATAATGATTTTGAGCATGATATTTATGATGTGATTACAGGGGCTTGTAACATAAAAGAAGCAATTATTAAAACAAAATTTAAAAATTTATCTGTTATTCCGGCGACTATCAACTTAGCGGGTGTGGATGTGGAATTTATAAGAAAAATGTATGAAGATACCTCTTTTCATCAAAATGAACAATTAAGAATGTATTTAGAAGAAATCAAAGATAAATATGATTATATCATTATAGATTGTCAACCATCACTAGGAACAACCGCGATGAATGCCTTAGTTGCTAGTGACTCTGTTATTATTCCTGTTCAATGTGAGTACTATGCTCTTGAAGGTATTACACAGCTTTTAAATTCTATTATAATGGTTCAAAATAAAATGAATCCTAATTTAAGAATTGAAGGTGTTTTACTAACCATGTTAGATGGTAGAACCAATATTGGTTTAGAAGTTATTGAAGAAGTAAGAAAGTGCTTTAAATCTAAAGTATTTAACACGATTATTCCAAGACTTGTGCGTTTGGTAGAGGCTCCAAGTCATGGTAAACCTATCAGTGATTATGATCCTACAAGTCGAGCTACTTTAGCTTACCAAAATTTAGCAAAGGAAGTGATTAGTCGAAATGGAGACTAAGAGAAAAGCCTTAGGAAAAGGATTGGAACAATTATTTTCAAATGAAGTTATTAATTTTGAAAACTTTGAAAAAAACACCATTGCTGAAGCCGAACAAAAAAGTACCGTTGGCGAAATTAAAGTAAGTGATATAAGAAGTAATCCTTACCAACCTCGTAAAACTTTTAATGAAGAAACTTTAAATGAACTTGCTGCGTCTATTAAAGAACATGGAGTCATTGAACCTATTATTGTTAAAAAAGCCATTAAAGGTTATGAACTCGTTGCCGGCGAAAGAAGACTCAAAGCTGCTAAAATAGCGGGTTTAGAAACCATTCCAGCCGTTGTGAGAGATTTTAATGATCAAGAAATGATGGAAATTGCTCTTTTAGAAAATATTCAAAGAGAAGATTTAAATCCGATTGATGAAGCGACGGCATATCAAAAAATTATTGAACTTGGTGGTTTTACACAGGAAGAATTTGCCGAAAAATTTGGTAAAAGTAGAAGTCATGTCACCAATATGTTAGGTTTATTATCTTTACCTCCTTTAGTTAAGATATATGTTCAAGAAGGACATTTATCTATGGGGCATGCCAGAGCCTTAAGTAAATTAACAGATGAAGAAAAAATCAATGAGCTAGCTAATAAAGTGATTAAAGAAAACTTAAGTGTTCGCGCTTTAGAGCAACTTTTAAATGACGAACAACTCCCTAAAAAACAAGAACAAGAAAAACAAAAAGAACCTAAAAATATTCGTAACTCTATTTATGAAAGAATGATGCGTGAAAAGGTTGGTACCAAAGTACGTATTAATACAAAGAAAATTGAAATTCCATATGATTCCCCTAAAGATTTAGAAAGAATCTTGGAAATACTGGGTATTAGAATTGAGGAATTATAATGGAACGTATCTTTCAGTTTTTTTTCCAAAGAAAAATTGTTTTACCTATTTTAATTATTGTTTTTACCACATTTTTAATTAAGGTGGGGAAAGCTATTATTAATCGTTTATTTACCCGCGGTAAAGGTAGTTTTGAGGCTAAAAGAAGAACCACTATTATCGAACTTATAACCAAAATTAGTACTTTCTTTATTTGTGCTATCGCGGTGATGATGATTTTAGATATTTATGGTGTTGATACAAAAGGTATTTTGGCCTCTTTAGGAATTGCTGGTGTTGTTTTAGGTCTGGCTCTTCAAGATACGGTCCAAGACCTTATGAGTGGAATTTATATTATTTTAGATAATTACTATGTAATAGGAGATTATATCCGAATTAATAATTTCTTAGGCGAAGTTATTGAAGTCACTTTAAAAAGTACAAAAATAAAAGGTGCCAATGGTGAAGTTTATATTTTTGCCAATCGTAATGTCAACGCTGTTGTGAATTTATCTCAACAAAGAGCAGGTTTAATTATTCAAATACCAACGGCTTATGAAGAAACGACTGAAAAAGTAGAAGCCGCTTTAAAAGAAGTTGTTGAAAAAAGCAAACAAATTCCTGGTGTTTTTAAAGACAGTAAATATTTAGGAATTGATTCTTTTGGTGATTCTGCCATAAATTATGCTATAATGATATACTGTAAGTCAAATGACCAGTGGAGCGTTAAAAGAGAAGTTCATAAATTGGTCAAAGAAACATATGAGGGAAAGAATATAAAGATTCCTTACAATCAGATTGAGGTGCATAATGGAAAAGAAATCATATAAGCTAAGTGATCATGTTATCATGAAAAAGCCCCATGCTTGTAAAACCAACGATTGGGTAATTACAAGAGTGGGTGTAGATATAAAGCTTAAATGTGCTTATTGTCAAAGAGAAATCATGATGGATCGTTTAGAATTTGAAAGAAAATTAAAAAAAGTGATAGGTGATAACGGTGAATAATAAAAAAACAAAAAAAAGTTTACATCCTATTATGACTTTTTTGATTTTAATATGTATTATACTTATAATAAGTGGAGTTTTATATTTATTAGATTTTAGTCAAACTCTTTATACTATTAATGCTACGACGTTAGAATACTCAGTTAGTACCGTGACTGTTCAAAACTTGTTTAGTTTTGAAGGACTTAAATATATTTTTTCTTCAACAGTAGCCAATTTTGTTTCCTTTGCTCCTTTAAGTACTTTGATTATAGTTTTAATGGGCTTTGGTGTTATGGAGAAAAGTGGCTTTTTAAAAACAGCCATTACCGCCTTAACAAAGAAAATGAAAAGAAATACCGTTACTTTTTTGCTTGTATTTATTAGTATTATTGCCAGTGTTTTAGGTGATTTATCTTATATTGTTTTACTTCCATTAAGTGCTTTGGTATTTAAATATGGTAAAAGAAATCCTTTAATAGGAGTTGTTGCATCTTTTGCGGGCCTTACCTGTGGACAAGGCTTGTCAGTAATATTTACAAGTGTTGATAGCTCTTTATTAAGTCTTTCTCTTACAAGTGCAAGAGTGATTGATATGGGATATCGAATGGCTTCTATTAGTGCTATCTTTATTATGGCTGTGGCTGTTTTGGTACTTACATATGTCCTTACGATGTTAACTGAGAAAAAAGTGGCCCCAAAGTTAAATAAGTATGAAGTTGCCGAGGTTTTAGAAGAAGATGAAAGTGTTCTTACGAAAAGAGAATTAAGAGGCCTCATTTTCTCTTTATTTGCCGGAGCCATCTATATTCTTATTTTTATTTATAACATTATCCCTGGTCTTCCTTTGTCTGGTAAGCTTTTAGATAATAGTCAAGTATTATATGTCGATAAGTTATTTAGTTATAATTCTTTTTTCTCCAATGGCTTTGTTTTCATTGTGACGATTTTCTTTGTCATATTGGGTTTATTTTATGGTCTTGGAGCTAGAACAATTAATAATCACCAAGATTTTGTCGATACGCTTGGTCATTCCCTAGATAATATTGGTAAGACTTTAGTTTTAATCTTCTTTGCTTCTACCTTTATTAGTTTATTTAAATATACCAATATCGGGAATGTTTTGGTAGCCTTTTTAGCTAACTTATTTTCTAAAACAAGTTTTCAGGGAGTTCCCCTTATTATCATGCTTTTTGTCGTAAGTGCTATTGCCACCCTTTTACTGCCTAACTCAGTTACAAAATGGAGCATTTTATCTCCAGTTGTTATTCCTGTCTTTATGAATGCCGGAATGACACCTGAATTTTGTCAAATCATTTTCCGTTTTGGCGAAAGTGTAACGATGGGCCTTACGCCCATGCTAGCTTACTTTGTTATTTATTTAGCTATTTTAAATGATTATTGCAAGAAAGAAAACAGTATTAGTATTATAGAAGCTATTAAGATTCAAACTCCTTATGCCATTGCAACCGGTGTCATCTTACTATGTTTAACTATTCTTTGGTATTTCATTGGTTTACCAACAGGTATTAATGGGGCAACGATTTTATAAAAAAAGAAAAATATGTAAAACACATAATGTAAGTATAATAAATTGAAAATTAATAAAAGAATTTTGGCTTAATGTTAAGATTCTTTTTTTATGCATATTGTTAAAAAAGCTTGTTTCGTAGTCAATATATGAACGATAATCGTAATAATTTGCCTTTTTTTGCAAAAAATTACTCTGTACCGTAATAAATTAATATTTTTTTTATTTTTAATAATTTATACCAAGATAAAAAAGAAATTAGGGATTTATTAAGTAATTTTTAAAACACATCATACCCTTAACGGTAAAAAAGTAAGAAATAGGCATAAATCATAACTGTTTTAAAAAAAATCTTTAGTTAAACTTTAAAAATAATCCTAAAATTGATATAATCTTAAACAGAAACGTGAAGGAGTGATTTAATTGTCTTTAAAAGCTGGAATTGTTGGTTTACCTAATGTTGGAAAATCAACCTTATTTAATGCCATAACTAAAAAACATATTTTAGCGGCAAATTATCCATTTGCTACTATCGAACCTAATGTTGGAGTGGTTACTGTTCCTGATTCAAGGTTAACTTTTCTAGAAGAATTGTATGTACCTAAAAGTACTGTACCAACATCTTTTGAATTTACCGATATCGCTGGTCTTGTCAAAGGAGCTTCAAAAGGAGAAGGACTTGGTAATAAATTTTTGTCTCATATTAGAGAAGTAGATGCGATTGTTGAAGTAGTTCGTTGTTTTGATGATGAAAATATTATTCATGTTTCAGGAAAAATTGATCCTGTTAATGACATTGAAATTATTAATGTAGAACTTGTTTTAGCGGATTTAGAAATTGCTCAAAATAGATTAGATAAAATAGCGAAAAAAGCCCAGACAACGAAAGAAAAAAATACCGTTTTAGAATATGAAACCTTAAAAAGATGCGTAGATGCTTTAATGCAAAATAAACCTATTCGTTCTTTAGATTTAAATGAAGATGAAAAAGTAATTATCAAAAACTTTAGCTTTATTACGGCTAAACCTATTATTTATGTTGCTAATGTTAAAGAAGATGATATTGTTTTAGGTGATAATGCCTATTCTAAACAAGTAAAAGAATATGCTTCAAAAGAAGGCTCTGGTGTCATTGTTATGTGTGCTGAATTAGAAAGTCAAATGGCTGAATTAGAAGAAAGTGATAAAAAAGAGTTTTTAAAAGAACTTGGTATTTCTGCAAGTGGTTTAGATAAACTTATTTTTGCAACTTATGATTTACTCGGGTTACAAACATTTTTTACCGTGGGGCCAGATGAATGTCGAGCATGGACCTTTAAAAAAGGAATGAATGCTAAATCTTGTGCTGGGCTAATCCATTCAGATATTGAAAGAGGCTTTATTAAAGCCGAAATTATGAAATATGCTGATTTAGAAGCTTTAGGTAGTGCAAAGGAAGTTCAAGAAGCTGGTAAGTTAAATTTAGAAGGTAAAGATTATCTAATGCAAGATGGCGATATTGTTTATTTTAGATTTAATGTGTAATCATAGATTAAAGTCTTAAAAAAATAAGGCTTTTTTTTGATTAATTTATTAAATTGATGTAAATAACAATGGATAGCAAATTATAATATTTTTTGGTTCTAAACTAAAGACTTTTCGTCAGAAATTTGGTACAATACCTTTATAAAGGAGGAAATAAATTTATGGATAAACAATCAGTATTATCTAAAGTATTTATGTGGATGTTCATAGGCCTTTTGGTTACTTTTTTAACAGGATATGTTGTTGCTTTAAATCCTAATATGCTATTGAGTATCTTTGGCGGCGCTGGCTATGTTGTTTGCGTCATTGTAGAACTTATTCTTGTTATTTTCTTATCTGCACGTATTAGTAAAATGAGTCCAGCGACTGCTAAAGTAAGTTTTTTACTTTATTCGTTTGTAACGGGTTTAACATTTTCTAGTATCTTTGTTTTTTATGAACTTACCAGTATTATTTATGTGTTTTTAATTACAGCTTTAGTCTTTGGCATCTTTGCTTTTATTGGTGCAACAACAAAAATGGATTTAACGAAAATGGGAACGTATTTACTTATGGCATTAGTAAGTGTTCTTATTTGCATTTTACTTAACCTATTTATTAGAAGTTCATCATTTTCACTTGTTATTTCCATTCTATCTGTTTTGATATTTATTGGTTATACGGCTTATGATGTTCAAAAAGTTTTAAAACTTTATGATAATAATGTTTTACCAGAAGAAAATTTAGCTATTTATGGAGCCCTAGAACTTTACTTAGACTTTATTAATATTTTCCTTGAATTACTAAAATTCTTCGGTAGGGACAGAGACTAAAAAGATGGCTTTCATCTTTTTTTTCATAGAATAGGTGGTAAAATGAAGTTTATATTTTTAATGTGGCATGTCATGCTTTTTATAGTAAGTATTTTTCTTATCAAGCAAAAGTTTCGAAAAAAAGGGACTTTATTAATGTGGATGAATATTCTGCTTTTTATTTATCATATTTTCTTTTTTAAAAATATTTCTAATATGGTTATTGGTGTCAAAGATATTTTTAAACATGCTTTTTTCACAGGTTTTCTGTTTATTCTCTTTAACCTTATTGTCATGTTTTATGTGTTATATCTTCTTTGTTATCTAAAAGAGAAAAGAAAGCAAAAGAGACTTTTAAACTATCTTATTTATTTGTTGGCAACTATTTTAACTCTGTATTTTATTTTGCTTCTTTTCCAAAATAAAGCTGTTTATCTTTATTTTATTGGCTTTCTTTTAGGACTTTCCTATTTAATAAAAGAATTTATTAAAACTACGAAAAGCATTTATATTGCCTTTTTCTTACTTTTTTTAGTACTAGGAAGTTATACCTTTTTTACTTACACAGGAGCCGCCCGTTTTACTATTGCTTTGCAAGGATATGTCAAAGAAGCTTATGAAACAGGGTTAGAAGAGTTAAATTTTCTACAGGAAAAAAATACGCGTAAATACGCCCCGATTCAAAATATTTCTGAAGATATAAATTTAATTGAAGTTAAAAGTTATATCTTACTTAAAATAGGTTATTTGGGTTAAGAGTTTAATTTGCAATTTTTAATGATTTTGATATAATAATTTTTAAGAAAAACGAAAGTGCGGTGGGGTTTATGCAGACGATAAAAACAAGGACAATCATGACTAAATCAGACCAAGGGAATCGTTGGTTTGGCATTGATTACCATATGAATCTATATAAAGGATGTAACATGGGATGTATTTATTGCGATTCAAGATGTGAATCTTACCACATAGATGATTTTGACCAAGTTAAAATAAAAGAAAATGCCCTTGAAATATTAGAAGAAGAGCTTAAAAGTAAAAAAATGAAAGGTGTTGTTTCCTTTGGTTCTTTATCAGATCCTTATAATCCATTAGAAGAAGAGTTAGAATTAACGAGAAGTGCTTTAAAACTTATCTTAAAATATGGTTTTGGTGTTTCCATCGATACGAAAAGTGATCTTATTTTAAGAGATATTGATGTACTTAAAGAAATTGAAAAGAAAAATAGTGTAATTATAAAAATATCTATTACAACGTTTGATGACGAGTTAGCAAGAAAGATTGAGCCTCGTGTGACTAGTTCTACAAGACGCTTCGAAGTCGTACAAAAATTAAGCGAAAGTGGTTTATATACAGGTGTACTTATGACTCCAGTTTTACCTTTCTTAACGGATACGGAAGAAAACGTTCTAAAGATGATTGAGAAAACAAAAAATGCTGGGGCGAAGTTCTTATACAGCCGTATGGGCATGAATTTAAAAACAAATCAGAAAAACTTTTATTATAATGCTTTGGATATTTTATATCCAGGTTTAAAAGAGGATTATATCGCTGTTTATGGTAATCGTACAATCTGTAACACTCTTCAGTATCGGCATTTAATGGAACTTTATTTAAAAAGGTGTAGCGAAGCTCATTTACTCACGGATATGGATATGATTATTGAGGAATATAAAAAAGATGTTCCTCAAAATGAACAAATGAGTTTATTTGATTGGTAATTATTACAAGTACCCTTTGGGTATTTTTTTTTGGTGTTAATACATAATAATCTTGAGGTGAAAAAAATGAGTGAAAAAAATTTATTATATATCGAAGATGCCTTAGCCCATCTCGAATATTTTAAAAGACACTTGTGCATTAATGAAGAATGTTTAAGTGAAAATAAGGAGGCTGCGCTTTTAAAGAAGTTTGCCAAAAAAACAGACCGTTTATATGTGAATTTTTATGATTTATTGAAAGGAGAATAATGTATGGATAATAAAACCATGTTAGAAGGAATTTTATGGGATTTAAAATGTTTAGGAGACTTATTTTTACATGGAACGATAGAATCTGCAGATAATAATGTTTTGCATGATACTTTTTTAGACAGTTTAAATGCCGTTTTAGAAATGCAAGAAAACTTATATACTTTAATGAGTGAAGAACAGATGTATAAAACCACACTGGTTTCGAATACCAAAATAAATAATGTTCGTTCCAAATTTAATGAAAACTTAGAAGAAGCATAATTTCTTCTTTTTTTCACATTTCTAACAAAATTTATCTTTAGAATAGATAATGGTGATGCTATGAAAGGTAATATAAAAAGTTTAATTGTATGTCTTATTTCTTTATTGGCCATTTCATGTGTCTTTATCATTATGGTTATTAGTTTAAAAGAAGATATTAAGCAAAATAATATGACAATTTCTGCAACTTAATAAAGAAAGGATTATCTACTTAGTGAGAGAATCTTTTTTAAATTTTGAAATCATTTATTTCTATATCTGTCATATCTTTACCGTCAAAGAAAGGCTTTGCTTTGATTTTATGTATTTTAGCGATGATATTATTTGGAAATTTACGAATGTAGGCATTAAGAACATTCATTTTTTTATTATAGTAAGAAATGCCTGCGGTTAATTTTTCATCAATATCTTTGAAATCTCGCATAATTTCGTTCATATTTTCATTTTTATTAAGTTCAGAGTTATCATTATAAAGATTTTCAATAATATTTTGGGCTTGTTTTAATTTTCTTTCTAAATCAAAGTTACTAATTGCATCGTCTTTATCTACAATATAATCTTTTAAATAATCTTTTTTGGTATTTAAATTATTTTTGATGACATCATCAGCTCTTATAACAATATCATATTTTTTTCTTAAATCTTCATCAATTAAACATTCGACATGTTCTATTTTTGTCTTGCCAAATTGTAAGCGGTTATATATGTTAATATATAAAATGGCCCCTAAACTTGCTAAAGCAATGATTAATAAACCAATCATCCAAATTTCCATGCACATCTCCTACCTTTGATAACATTTTAGCACAAAAAAAATGATAAACAAACAGTTATTCATTTTTTAACGCTTGTTTTTTTTCAATTTAATTTGTTCAAGTGTATGTTTGCAGGTTTGAATAATAAGGGAAGAAAGGTGATTTTGGTTCTTTTTAAAGTTTATCGTTTTTAATAAGTTGCACCGAAAAACAAATGATTCACATTTATTCTTAATAGCCTAAAAATCTAAATGATTTATTCGTTTTTATGGTATACTTTAAAAGTAAAGATAGAAATGGAGGATACTGATGAAAATATTTTGGGTTTCATCAGCAAAAAAAATGAAAAATAGAAACAACATATTTGCCCTCATCGCCCTTGTAAGTATCATTTTCTTGGGGGGGGGGGTATCTTAAAATTTAAAGAAAATAAACTTCTTTTAAATGAGCAACAAGAAAGTGAATTATCTTTCTTTTTGGAGGATTCTAAGGTTCAAGAAATACCATCTAAAGGCAGTGGTTACTATTTTGATAGAGATAAATCAAGTTGTACAAATAATGCCATTGCTGAATGGGATAGCATTTCTTGGAGTCCTAATATCAAAGTCCAAGATAACAATAACGAACGTGTAAGTTGTAATTTATATTTTACTAAAACATATCGGGAAGGCATCTTAAATGGGACAGACCCTGTTTTAAAAGAAGATCTTATTCCTGTTACTTTAGAAGATAATGGCACGGTTAGAAAAGCCAATCTTACGACGCCATGGTATAGCTATGAGAATAAGAAGTGGGCCAATGCAGTCATTTTGCAAAATAGTTATGATGCTTTAAATGCCGAAGGAAAAGTCATTGGAGCTACAAAAAGTGATAGTTATGTTTCTTTTGATGGAGTAGATGATTATATTGATTTAGGACTTGAAAATTACGATTTTGG
>CAKOOQ010000025.1 GCA_934098555.1 uncultured Bacilli bacterium | reverse complement strand
ACAATTCGCATATTATCACCTCACTATAAAGTTTACTAAAAGCGATTATACCACAGATTTTTCTTTAAAAAAACATCTTTTTTTAGTATATAAAATTTATACAATGTGTGATTTAATAGGCAGTTAAAAAAGAGGCTTAGCCTCTTTATTCATTATTTTCTCCTTTAACTTTAACAAGGACTTCTCGCGGTTTTGAACCATTTTGAGGTCCAATAATGCCTCTTTCTTCTAATAAATCAATCACTCTCGCTGCTCGGTTATAACCAAAACGGAAACGTCTTTGAATTAAAGATGCACTTATTTTACCTGTTTGGACAGCAAAGTCAACGATTTCATTATACATTGGATCATCATATTCTTCTTTTTCATCACCTTCTCCAGCCATATGAGAAGATTCTGCCGTAATGTTATATCTTTCATCATAACTGGCTTTTTGTTCTTTACAAACAGCCTCAATGACTCTTCTTATTTCATCGTCAGAAATAAAACATCCTTGAATACGAAGTGGTGTATTTTCACCCATCGGCAAAAATAACATATCCCCTTTACCAAGTAATTTCTCAGCCCCACCAGCATCTAAAATGGTTCTTGAATCGATGCTTGAAGCTACGGCGAAAGCAATACGAGAAGGAATATTGGTTTTGATAACACCTGTGATGACATCCGTACTTGGTCTTTGAGTAGCGACAATTAAATGAATACCAGCAGCTCTAGCCAGTTGGGTAATACGCATGATACTATCTTCGACTTCTTTTCGAGCGGCAATCATCAAATCGGCCATTTCATCAACAATAACAACAATATATGGCATCCGCGGTTTTGGGTCATGCGGATTTAATTTATTTTCTTCATCTATCATGCGATTGTAATCATCAATTTTTTTAGCCCCTTTTTCGGCAAATTTGTGATAACGTTGATCCATCTCAACACAAATTTTTTGTAAAGTGGCACTGGCTTTTTTAGGGTCTGTAACAACCGGACAAAGTAAATGAGGTACACCATTATAGTTTGAGAGCTCCACTTGTTTTGGATCAACTAAAACAAGTTTTACTTCATCAGGCCGATATCGCATTAAAATAGACGCAATGATACTATTTGAACATACGGATTTACCTGAACCGGTAGAACCAGCAATTAATAAGTGAGGCATTTTAGTAAGATCTGTACATCTTGGCATACCCATGATATCTTTTCCTAAAGCTACTTGAATACCTCCTGTTTTACTAAGCATTTCTTTACTAGCTAAAATTTCTTTTATTTTAACCGCTGAAACAGCTTGGTTAGGTATTTCAATACCTATGGTGCTTTTGCCAGGAATAGGTGCTTCAATACGAACATCTTTCGCAGCAAGAGCAAGAGCAATTTCTTTATTAATAGAGCTTATCCGGCTTACCTTAGTTCCGCTTGGAACGACAACTTCAAATTGTGTAACAGCTGGACCCATATGAATATCAACCACCCGACCAGGTATTTGAAAATCTTTTAAAACTCTTTCTAAATTTTGTTTATTGTTAATTAAAAATTGATTAGAATTTGTCTTTTTACTTTTTTCAGGGTCGTCTAATAAACGCATATCGGGAAGTTTATAATTAGGATTATTCACATTCTCAGGATTCGCAACGGGTATTTCAGGAGAATTTGTTGCCTCAGGTGTTTCAATGTGTTTTAATTCATCCACACTATTGACAATAATGGTTTTCTTTTCCGAAACATCTTCTTCGATAGGCGTTGAAAGCCGTTTTTCTAAGGCTTTTTCTTTCATCGTTATCTCGTCGTCTTCTTCCTCCAAAGAAGCCGATTCTTTTACTTTTTTAAATTTTTGAATCATATTATTTAAGACATTTGATAAGTTAACGTTAAATAGCAAAATGATACCAAAGAGAAAAACAAATCCTAAAACAATATAAGTACCATTAAGGTCGAATAAAGAAGCACTACAAAAGGAAAAAACAGCTCCTAAAATACCACCACCAATGACAGCAGAAACTTGTCCGGAACTCGATAACGCATTATTAGAATTTATCGAAGCTACCCGTTCCATATAATTATTCATCGTCAAATTAAAAATTTCACTGGCTTTATTCGCTTTTTCAATAAAAGTTAAATGCGATAAAACAAGAATAACAGCTAAAATAAGGTAAATACCAATATATTTGGCACTAAAAAAATTAGGTAATTTTCTTTTGATAAGCATATAAAATCCCATAATCAAAACAAAAATTAAAATTAAAGGCCACCATTCCCCCATTAAAAACATTGCAAATTTTTTTATTAAAGCCCCCACAGGTCCAAAACCAAAACCAATAAGGCCAATAAGTATCATAATAAGTCCAGTAAGTTCCACACTGATTCCATTATTTTTCTTTGTATCTGCAGAACTTTTTTTCTTTTTAGCCATACTATCACCATATTCATTATAAGGGATTTAAAAAAATAATGCAAATCACGTTTGCACTATTTCTCCTTTTTTTCCATCTTTTTAATTTTAGACTGAATACTTCTTTTTATTTTCTTAATCATTTTTTCATGTTCTTCTTGTAAGTCCTTTCTAAAGAAAATTTTATACAAAGCAATCGGATGCATAATAAAGTCTACGGAATCAGCTTTATCTACTAAAGTAATAAGCCAAGCTTCTTTACTTTTGGGTAACCTTTTGTTAACAGGAAACATATGTGTAATCATAATTTCCTCTACTTTTGGGGTCACAACTTCAGTTCCAAAAACCTTTTTAGCATTCACAACGGCTTCTTTGGCATGAGTAAAGGCATGATTTTGTAAAAAGGGTTTCTTTACTTTATTTTCTTGCCAAGGATGTTCATAAAAATCATGTAATAACCCCGCGATGGCTAAACTTTTATAATCCAAATGAAAACGTTTACCAATTCGGTAACAATCATAGCTAACTCTTAAAACATGAGCATAAACCGATTCATTTATATGATGAGCATAGCTTTTTCTTTTTTGCATCTCAGCTTCTAATAAAATAGGTTCGACAATTTGATAATACTCTAAATATTCATTTCCGAGTTCGTTTTTTTTAGGATTTTTGGTTTCAAAACCATAATATAGATAACTTAAAAGCGTTATTATTTGCAAAAAAACCGTGATATAAACAAAAATATCGATATTAAAATGAGGCACGACAAGACCTACAAAACCTAAAATGAGGGTAATAAAAATTATCCATGTTTTAAATTTCCCAACGAGTAAAGAAGCAGCCACTCCCTTTTTAAAATAAAAATATAAATTAAGTAAACCAATAAGGCATTCTAAGACTAAAACATAAAAGAAACTTCTCTTTTTAATAATTAAAATAATAAGTAAACCAATGGCCAAACTTTTGTCAGCAATAGCATCTAATTTAGCGCCTAGTTCAGTAGTGGCATCCAACTTACGAGCCAAGTAGCCATCAACAAAATCAGTTAGAGCAGTGATTATGGCCAAAACAATTAAGATTTTATATTGGTCTTTTAACCCTAAATAAATAATTATGGGTGTTAAAATAAGTCTTAAACTTGTTAGTATATTTGGAATGTATTTTTTTATATTCATACTCCGTCATTCCCTTCAATAAGATTTTAGCATAATTTAAATATTTTAGAAACATTAAATCACTTACAAAATAGTCACATAAAAAGGCATCCCATCAAATAGATACCTTTCATAAAATTAAACTTCTTTTATTTCATCACTCATAGCTTCATAAAGGCTTTGTTTTATTTCTTCAAATTCTTCTTCCTCAGTAATTGGATAAAGCATTTCAGGGTCTAAATTATTATAAACAGATTGTTTCATAATTTTGATATTATTAAATTTCAATTCTTCATTTTCATCCGTTTCTATCAATAAGAAATACTGATATTTATTTTTAAACACGGTAGATGCGATTAAATAATCCACACTATTAATAGTCAATATATCATATAAATTATAATTCATTTTATAAACCTCTTCCTTGAGACAAAGTGTTACTTACAATATCTTGTAAATCTGTTGTAGCTGTTGAAGGAATAATTGTTTGTTCTAAAAAGACACCTGTCGCAACACCATTTGCTAAATAATCATTCATACCTTCGTTAGCAACAGCTCGACGTGCCAAAATAACAGCACCATTATCTAATAACTCTTCGACAATTTTTTTAGCATCTTGGTCATAATAATCTACTTCCATTATGGTACCGTCAGCTAATTGAAGTTGAACACCAATAGTTGTATAAATATCTTGTTTAAAAGTAGGATTAAGACCTTTTGTTGAATCATAACTTTTAAAGATTGCCGTATCACTATTTAAAGTAAACGTTTCCCCAAGTGGGGTTTTGATTGTTTCTTCAACTGGCGTAGCGGGTGGAGTTGTCACTTCATTTTGAATGTTTTCTTTATCGAAAGACTCTTGTCGTTGTTTTTCTAAAGCCTCATTAACAGCATTTTGAATAATATCATCTAAGTTTTCTATATCAACAGCATTCTTAACGGCCTTATCAACCGCATTATCTAAGACTTCTTGAGTAATAGCAGGCTCTTCTTTCACATTGGCTTTATTAGAAAGACGACCCAAACCAAAACCAACACAGAACATAGCACCAAGACCCAAACCGATTTGAACAGCTCTTTTTTTCAATTGTCTTTTTATTTTATCTAAAAATTTGGCTGGTCTTGACTTTTCAACTTTAGCCGGTTTCTTCTTATTAGCCTCTAAAATTTCCATACGGTTATTTATTTTTTCAAATAATTTTTCATACTTTTTATCAAACGTATATTCTTGGTTATTTGCATAAACATGACATTCGTTTTCAATATCTCTTTCCGTTATGTCATGTAAGAGTAAACGATAGTAACAAATTTTCTCATCATCATTAAGACGACTTACATAATCTTCATCAATTTTAATATCTAAATTTCCAATATTTAAAAGAGCCTCCGTTGCTTTTTGCATTGTGTCTGCATAAAAAGCATCCACTGTAATGTCTTTACCATCCAATTTTAAATTGACAGGTTGTTTCACTTCTTTTAATAAAATTTGATTAATTAAGTCTTTGCAATAACTAATTTGTTCGTCAAAAGTCATCGCCTTATATTTTTCATCATCAAAAATAATTTTTTCCTGTAATTGTTCTTGCATAGCTTTTATTTTAGCATGATTTTCTGCATACTTTTTAAGATCAGAACCCCGAAGTTTTACGGTTTTATCATCTACAGTAATTTCTGTCAATTCATTTTGTTCTTCTAATATTTTTTTGTAATCGTCATCTAAAACATCTTCATATGACTTTGTTAAATCATCTAGTTCTTGATTTAATAAGGCACATTCTTTAGCCATTTCCTCTTTAATACGTTTATATCTTTCATAACACGTTTCCATCAAAGAAACATCATTGCGATTAACTGTATACTTTTTATCACCCAAAGTTATTTCGACGGAATCTTTCATAGGAAGCTTAGTTAGACGCTCAATAATATTAGAGTAATAATCTAACTTCTCTTGATTAGACATTTTTTCAATTAAAGTTGAATCTAAAGCAATCGACCAATTTTCTGACATTTTTCTTTCTGGTTTTAACATATTCTTTATTTTTAGATAAAGTTCTTTATATTCTAAAGGAATAACTTTACCATCAATGTATTCTACCAAAACACTGCTTGGAACATTTTCTATTTGCAAAAGAAGGGAACTTAAATAAGCTCTTTTTTGAGGTTCGTCCATTTTGGCTAACAAATCCTCATCCAAACGCACAATTAAGTCATTATGTGTAAGTTTAGTTATATTTTTATTAACCACATCTAATTCATGTAATAAACTCTTATATTGACCATCCTTACCTTTTCTTATTTCATACTGCTTACCATTGTATTTAAGAGTTACTTTTTGACCAGACATTTCTTCAATCAATTTTAATTTCGCGATTATTTCTTCTTTTTTTAGATTTAAGGATGCTAAATCATCATTTAGAATGGCCGTGTTTAAGGTTGATGTCGTAATTACATATTCATTTTGAGTATCAAATAAAACCGTATTAAGATAAACTTGTAAATTTAAGATTTTATCATCAATTTGTTTTAATTCTTTTTGAGCTTCCAAAACTTTGTCGGCATCTGAAAGAAAAAATGATAAATCATCATAAGGATCAAAATTTCCTTGACTTAAAGAATTCGTAACCATTTGTTTCATTCTAGAAATAATATCATTTCTCTCTTTATAAAGCTTTTTTAATTCAGCGATGTCCTTATCGGCATTTACATCTTTACGAACACTAAGAATTTTCATCTTATAATTATTAATAGCACTTTCTATTTCTGCTTGAACTAAAACACGTTTTTGTAAATAACTCTCAATCTCAGCCCAAGCTTTATTTTCAGCTTCTTTTAACTCCTTATTGCCCAAATCATTTTTAGATGCTCGACGGCTATTGTTATACTCCTTACGTAAATCTGCTAAAAGACTATCCAGTTCATTTAGAGACTTTGTTAACGACTCTATATTTTTTAAGTCGGTCGATTCATTATTCAAAAAAGCTTCTCTTTCATTCAGCTTATTTTCGAATTCCTTAATAAAATCTGTTACATTTTTCATTACAATCCCTCACTCATTTACAATTTTATCATGTGATTTTTAATACGTCAAATTCTAAAAAAACGAAAAAGTAAAACCATTGGACATTCACACAAACAAATTTAAATATTTCACATAACCTAAAAGCGAAAGGAGATTTGACATGAACAATAATAGTGATTATCAAAAAGCCTATAATTATGTTAAAAACTATAACAAAAAGGCCTTTTTACAAGCTTGTTGCTGTAGTGTACGTTCTACCACTGGGCCTACTGGACCAACAGGTCCTCAAGGACCTGCAACAATAACCGTCGGAACAACAACACAAGGACTTCCTGGTTCCAGGGCATCGGTTGTGAATGCCGGAACAAATCAAAATGCCATTTTAAACTTTGTGATTCCTGCAGGACCGACAGGTCCTCAAGGTGATGTGGGACCTACCGGACCTACGGGACCTCAAGGTATACAAGGGTTAGCCGGTAGTGTCGGTCCTCAAGGTGACGTGGGTCCTACTGGTCCTACAGGACCTCAAGGGGTACAAGGTTTAGTTGGTAATACCGGTCCTCAAGGTGACGTGGGTCCTACTGGGCCTACGGGACCTCAAGGGGTACAAGGTTTAGTTGGTAATACCGGCCCTCAAGGTGACGTGGGTCCTACTGGGCCTACGGGACCTCAAGGGGTGCAAGGTTTAGTTGGTAATACCGGTCCTCAAGGTGATGTGGGTCCTACGGGACCTACTGGGCCTCAAGGTATACAAGGATTAGCTGGTAGTGCCGGTCCTCAAGGTGATGTGGGTCCTACTGGGCCTACGGGACCTCAAGGTATACAAGGGTTAGTTGGTAATACCGGTCCTCAAGGTGATGTGGGTCCTACTGGGCCTACCGGACCTACCGGACCTACTGGGCCTCAAGGTATACAAGGGTTAGCTGGTAGTGCCGGTCCTCAAGGTGATGTGGGTCCTACTGGTCCTACGGGACCTCAAGGTATACAAGGGTTAGCTGGCAGTGCCGGTCCTCAAGGTGATGTGGGTCCTACTGGTCCTACTGGGCCTGCTATAACTTTAGAAATAGGAACGGTTACAACAGGAAATCCAGGAACATCTGCTGCGGCAACCATAAGTAATTTAGGAAATAATTCTTATTCCCTTAATCTGACAATTCCACAAGGTCCAACTGGTCCAGCGGCTTAAAATTTCCTTTCAATCCTTTATTCTCGTCTAAAACTTTAAAAAGCAAAGGCATAAAATCACGTCTTTGCTTTTCTTATAAATATTTTTTTAATTCATTATTATTTTGATGTTCTAATGTCAAGATTTCTTTCATACATTTAACAAGTTTTTTATCTTTCTTATTGTAATGATTTAATAGCTCTTGTATTTGAATTAAACCCTTATTGGTTCCTTCCATCATAAGTTTGGCTATTTTACTATCACTTTTATCTAACATAGTTTTCATACTCACCATGAGTTCACTAGTAAGTTTTACAAAAGGTTTTAAATCTTTATCAGTTACTTTATAACGTTTACACATTTTAGTGAGTTTTCTTTTTAAAGTCATATATTCTTTCTTTTGACTTTTTATTTTTCTTTTAAGAATTTTATTTTCTATTTGACTATATATAGCATCAATACCAACAATACCCATATCAACATTTTGATACAATTTTAAGACAATTTCTTTTTCGTCCATATTTTATACCTCTTTTCACCCTTAATATGTTCTAAAAAGAAAATTATATACAAAAAGAAGTGTTTTACACTTCTTGAACAACAGCGATTATCATTGGTTTTGATTCGGTTTCTTCATAAAGATAATTACTTAAATCGGAACGAATTTCTGTTTTAATGTTATTATAATCAATTTTACCATCCACGACGTTTCTCATAATAACATCTTCGCTTATTTTCTTGATATTATGAATCATTTCTTTTGAATCACGAACATAAATAAAGCCTTTGGTCGTTACTTCCGGACCAACAAGTAAAGTTTTATCTTTTTTGCTTAAAGTCGCGGTAATTAACACAATACCATTTTCACTTAACATTTCACGGTCTTTAATAACAAGTTCTCCAATATCATCACTACTCTTACCATCAATTAAAATATCTTTAATTTTGATATTTTCTTGTTTATCCACAAGTTTACCATCTTCAAATAAAACAACATCACCATTTTGCTTTAAGATAATATTTTCGGCTGGAATGCCTAATTCGTTAGCTAAATTAGCATTATTAACAAGATAACGATATTCCCCTTTAACAGGCATGTAATAAGTTGGATTTAAAAGTTTAATCATCAGCATCAAATCTTCTTGAGACGCATGATGTAAGATGTTTTTGTCTTTAGGTAAATTGATAATTTTACAGCCGGCCATGGCAATATCATTTTCCAATTTAACAATTGTTTTTTCATTGGAGTCATAACGAGGTTCGGCAAACAAAACTGCATCCCCTTCTCTAAGGGTGATAAATTTATCATAGCCATTGACAATTTTACTTATTGGAGCATAAGCACTTGCTTTATCATCACAAATCAGCAAGATGGAATTGGCATCATTAATATTTGTTAAATCACCAATCAAATCTTCTTGATAGGTTAAATAGCCATTTTCATGAGCAAAATGAATAAAATTTTGTAATTTTTTACCCATAATAACGATTTTACGATGACTGTTTTTAGCCCCTTCAAAAATGTCTTGAATAGTATAAAGATGCGTCGGTAAAACACTAAATAAAATACGTGAATCATACTTATTAATAACATCTGCAAAAAAGGAAGCTAAACGATGGCTTGGTGAGGTATGGCCAATTCTTTCCGAAAAAGATGACTCTGATAAAAGACACAAAACGCCTTGCTTACCAACATAAGCAATTTTTCCTAAATCCATATCATAAACACCTTGCATTAAAGGGTCAATAATAAAGTCTCCCGTATAACAAATAGCACCGTATTTTGTATTTAAAGAATACATAACGGCTCCTGGAACACTATGACTTACCGATACAGGAAAAATGGAATTTTTACCAAAAGTTATTTTTTTATTTGGCTTAATTTCCACGATACTTTCTTCCTTAATTCCTAAATCCATTAAAACAAATTTTGTATAGTTTGTAGCATAAAATTTAATACCAGGAATATTTTTTTGTAAATCCAAGGCAGCTCCCATGTTCTCATAATGACCATGTGTAATAAAGACACCTTTAATTTTCTTTTTATTTTTAACTAAGTATTCATAATCTGGAATAATATAGTCAATACCATACATAAGCCCTTCAGCATATTTTAAACCACAGTCAAAGACAAAAATATCTTCCTCCACTTCTACAATATAGGTGTTTTTTCCCATTTCGTCTAATCCACCCAAACTAAAAATTCTTATTTTTTCCATAATAATTCTTCCCTTCTTTTAACATATTTTTTAATTTTACTTTTATTAATTTAACAAAAAAAGAATGTTTTGTTCGTGAAAGTATTATATCAAATTTATTTTTGTTTGTAAATGGTGCCAAAATTTAACCATTGGCCTTTGAGACAAAATAATTTATTGAAATAGATTAAAACATAAAAAAAACGATTTAACGTTCTTCACTGATAAGTTCATCTAAAGAAATAATTTTTAATCCTTTAAAATTTATCTCGTTTAAAAGAACTTTTAAGTTACTTACATCTAAATCGTCTTCTAAATAAAGAATCATTCCCGAAGATACCATTTTAAACTGACTGGCCATATTACCGTTTGAAAAAGATAATGTAGGTTCTATCATCTTTTTTTTGTATTTTAAACAAATATCATTAAAATTATTTTTAATAACACAAAGATTATTTTTTTCTCTATTTAAAATTTTTTCAGTCCCCTCATAATCTTCTTTGTCAAAGTTGATTTTGATGCCATTATAAAAGGTAGATTGGGCATTGGAACTTGTAACAAGGACACTGTAAGGAATGCCGATTTCTCCTAAATAAGTCGTATGTAAAACACTTTGGGTGATTAAAGAAACCGCATGTTTTAAAGTATTCCCCTGCTTTATAATCTTCGTCGTATTATTTTCTAAAGAAATTTCCGGATTTATTTTGGCATAAACAATATGGCTTTCCGAAAAATAACCATAATCTTGCATTTTTTGAAAACTTTTTTGAACATCAATTTCTTTGCCGTTAAGACCAGGTATGATGTAATCCTCATCAATAATGGCATTGACGTAGTCTTGTTTGTAATCTTCTTTAACCGTTTCAATAGAAACATATAATGGATCTTTACTTTGCATAAATTTAGCAATTTTTTCTGTATAAAAAAAGCTAAAACATAATAGGCTTAAAATACCTAAATACTTCAAATGTTTTACCATTTTATCACCTAGTAAATTCTATGTTATAAAAACAAATTTAATCTTGCTTTTTTTCCTCTTTTTGTCTTGTTGAACTTACAAAGGCAATACTTTCTGCAATAATCTCAGTCAAATGTTTTTTTTCATTGTTTTCATTTTCATAATTTCTTACTTGAATACGGCCTTTAATACAGACCATATCCCCTTTTTTACAATAATCATGAGCTTTCTTAGCAATACCATTCCATAAAACACATCTTAAAAAATCTGTTTCATAAATGCCATCTTGGTTTTTGTATGTCCTTGGGACAGCCAAAGTGACCACCGACCTTTTCATTTCATTGCCGTAATCTACGATTTCTAAATCACCTGTTAAACGACCAACTAACATAACATTATTCATAATTTTTCTCCTTTCGCACTCATTAAAACACATTCAAAAATAAGGTGCAAATCGCTAATTTCTAAAATTAAAATATTTTTTTCAACCAATTTAACAAATTCTATAACTAATTAATAAGATTAAGGCATAAAAAAAGACTAACAGTTAAGATTAGTACTTTTTAAATTATTCTTGTAAAAGGCGATTAAGTTCTACTGCATATTCCATAGGAAGTTCTTTTTTGAACTCATCCACAAAACCAAGTAAAAAGAGTTCTTTCGCTTGATTTTCATTTAAGCCTTTACTTTCTAAATAAAACATTTTTTCTTCCGATACTTTAGATACCGTAGCTTCATGCTCTAATGTACTTGAACAGTTAGCGACAATATTTTTAGGAAAGGTGTCGCTTTTACTGATACTATCTAATAAGATGGTATCACATTTCACAGAAGCTTGAGAGTAAAGGGCATCTTTTGTTATCTTGGTTGTTCCACGGTAATTACTTACCCCGCCACCTTCGGCAATGGATTTATTGACAATATTACTTTTGGTATGTTTGCCAAGATGAATCATTTTTGCCCCAGCATCTAAAACTTGACCTTTTTTAGCATAAGCAATACTAATACAATTCCCACAAGAAAAGTCACCCTTTAAAATAACGGATGGATATTTCATCGTTACGCCACTACCAATATTTCCATCAACCCATTCCATAAGACCATTTTCTTCCACGATAGCTCTTTTAGTCACAAGGTTATAAACATCGGTACTCCAATTTTGAATTGTACTATAACGACATTTAGCATTTTTACCCACAAATATTTCGACAACACCGGCATGTAAAGAACTTTTGGCATAGCTTCTCGCCGTGCAACCCTCAATATAAGAAAGTTCTGCCCCTTCATCGACAATAATAATCGTTCGTTCAAATTGTCCTAGACTTTCTGTATCGATTCGAAAGTAACTTTGTAAAGGCCTATCTAACTTTGTATAAGGAGGAATGTATATAAATGAGCCCCCACTCCAAACGGCACCATTTAAAGCCGTATATTTATTTTCATTGTATTTTACCAAAGTATTAAAATATTTTTTTAAAAGATTAGGATATTTTTGTAAGGCTTCATCCGTACTACAGAAAATAATGTTTTTATCTGTCATATTATGATGATAAACGACTTCACTTTCCAACTGATTGGAAACACCATCTAAATATTTTTTTTCAGCATCAACAACACCTAATTTGCAAAAGGTATGATAGGTCTTTTGATTAACATCTTTCCAATCTTTTTTTTGCTCTTCTGTTTTTTTATAATACAAAATATCATCAAAAGAAAAGTTTAAAGCCGGTCCAAAAGAGGGATTTTCTTGACGTAAAAATTCTTCGAAAGACTTTAAACGAAAATCCCTCATCCACTCAGGCTCGTTCTTTTTTAAAGATAAGTTTTTAACAAATTCGGAAGTTAATTTTTCTTTCATAAACATCACGTAGTTATTATACGTTTTTTAATAACCCTTTTCAACCTTTTTAATTCATGGTATAATTTTCCTAGAATAGGTGAATGATATGGTAGAAAGTATTTTAAATGATAATAGGATGTATTTAAAAGCTTGGTTTGATTACAATCCACTTTTTAAAGAAGTGTTAGCCTTAGAAGACAATTATCTTGTCTATAATAAGGGTGAGGATAAAATTAATATTGATTCTTTTTATTTGCCTGATATGCTTCACAATCAAAATTTTAGATATGCCATTGCTACACCAAATGAATTATCCGGAAAAGATTTATTTGAAATTATTTATTGTTATGTAAAAAATAATGAAATCGATGAGGCAAGTCAAACGGATTCGCCTTTCATTAAAGAACTTGTCATGCGGCAAAAAAATGGCGAAGAATTTTTAGTAATTGTGACGGAGGATGACCAAAAATATCGCTTTGATACAGACAACCCAGAGAAAATCGTTCATCTATATGAGCAAGAATTACAAAAAAAGGATAAAATTAACTTAAAAGAGTTTGGGAGTGTGATTAAAAATGCCAAGTGAAACAGAAATAAAAAAACAAATTAAAGAACAAAAGTTAGAACCGGAAGTGTTAAAGTATCTCTTATGGAGTAAAAAACATGAAGCTATGGTTCCGACAAAACATTTAGAAAATTTGGAATGCGAAGAACTAGAAAATATTATGAAACCTTATTTTCCTAAAGAGGATGTTCTTACTTTAAAAAAAGAAAAACGCGCCGGTTTTTCCAATGCTCTTATTCTTATTTATTTTGTTTTGAATTTTGGTCTTTTCTTCGCTTTTCTCTTTTTAACTTTAGCATAAATTATAAAAACCTTCATAAATTTTACTATGGAGGTTTTTACATGGAAATTTTAAAAGTATCATCAAAATCCAATCCCAGTAAAGTAGCCGGAGCGATTGCTAATCTTTATCGGGAAAAAAAGGAAATTGAAATTCAAACTATCGGGGCTGGAAGCCTTAATCAAGCTATCAAGGCCGTCGCGATTGCAAGAGGCTTTTTAGTCCCAAGTGGTGAAGATATTGCCTTAATTCCTGCTTTTAACGACGTTTTAATTGATGGGGAAAGTAAAACGGCTTTAAAACTTATGGTTCAAAAAAGATAAACACTTCTTTAATGTTTATCTTTTTTTGCTATTCAAAACCTTTTGTCACGTTTTTTTCCCAACGACCATAGATACCACAAGGTAAAACATAAGATGTATTTGTCATTTTAAGACCTAGTTCATCACTTGAAATAACACCTGAGTATTTTTGGTTTACTGTCATCTGTAATATGTCTTCTAAAATTGTTTTAGAAACACCTGTACTATAAGCATTTATTAAAAATAAAAGAGGTTTATCGCTTAAAAGAGATGTGCAATCCTGCACTAATTTAGATAAATCTTTTTCAATGTTCCAAACTTCACTTTTACTTCCTCTGCCAAAGCTTGGTGGATCCATAATAATAATGTCGTATTTGTTTCCTCTTCTCATTTCTCTTTTAACAAATTTCCCAACATCATCGACTAGAAAACGAATATCTCGGTCTTCCAAATGATTCAACTTAACATTTTCTTTCGCCCAATCAATCATTCCCCTTGAAGCATCGACATGAACAACAGAAGCCCCTTCTTTTAAAGCAGCGATGGAAGCGCCTCCAGTATAGGCAAATAAATTTAAGACTTTAACGGAACGGTTTGCCTCTCTTATTTTAGCACGAATCAAATTCCAATTATAAGCTTGTTCAGGAAAAAGGCCGGTATGTTTAAAACCCATAAGTTTTAAACCAAATGTTAAATCTTGATAAGAAATTATCCAAGAATCTTTTAATTTCTTATTTTTTATTTGCCAGCTTCCACCTCCACTGGAACTTCTGTCATAAATTGCGTCAATGTCATACTTTTCTTTGTTTAAATTTTCTTCCCAAATAATCTGAGGGTCTGGTCTTAATAAAATAACATTTTGCCATTTTTCTAATTTTTTACCTCTTGCCATATCAAGAAGTTGATAGTCTTTAAAATCATTTACTACTTTCATTTTAGTTTTCCCTTCGTCATGTTAAGAATTAACGCTTCATACATTTCAAATATACCCATTATTTGAAAATAAAAGCCAAACAAAATCATTCTAATTTCATCGTTGTAAGAAAGATTAATACAAATAAGAAGATTAGAAAAGAAAAATAAAACAAGACTAGCGACAAAAATCAACCATAATTTACTTCTGCGGTCATGATGATAATCGGCTTTTTTTAATTTAATCAAAGAATAAATAAGATTAAAGAAAAGTAAAACTAAAGCTAAATACTTGGTCGTTTCTAAAATTTTAGAAAAGAACATTAACCCAGCAAAAACAAAGCCTAAAATGCCTAATGAAATATCCGAATACTCTTTTTCATTACGATGAAAAGCAAATTCAGCAACATGAACAAGGCCATATAAAAGATAAAATAAACTTACCATATATTGCAAACTTAAATGACTCGTAAGACCAATACTTAACATAAAATAAGCATATAATAGGATTAAAAAAGAACCCATAATATTTTCGATAAATTTTTCTTTTTTCATTTTCTTCACCACTTCAACCTTATTATACAAGATTATTTTGAAGGTGGCAACTACTCTTCCAAAAACTTTTGCATAGCCTCTTTAATATCCGAATATAAAAATCCTTCTTCACTAAGCCGCCGTTTTATACGAAAGGAAAGTTCATAACCCGAATATTTCGTTTGATATTTTTTATATAAATAAGCCAATTCATTTTCAATAGCTTCCTTATCTTGATTCGTATCCATATCTTTTAAAACTTCCGTTACGTATACCTTAGGATAACCATTATAAATGAGTTCATTAATAATATTTTGACGAAATAAAGCATCACTTTTTCTTATATCTCTTTGCCTTTTACTTACAATTTGTTTTCTTATTTTTTCATACCAAACTTCGGCATCATATTTTTTCAAAATAGAATTTGAAATATCTTCTTTAATCCCCCGTTTGAGTAAACATTGTCTAATGTTACGAGGTCCTGTTAAACGATAAGAAACCATGTAATGAATATAACGTTTGGCATAGTCATAATCATCCACTAATTTCAGCTTTCTTAATCTTTCTAAGACAACTTCAATAACTTCTAAAGAAAACTCTTGTTTTTTTAAATAGCTTCTAACTTCATATTCTGTCTTTTTTTGTTTCTTTAAATAATCAAGACATTTTTGATACGCATCGACTTCTTTATTTTCCTGAATCATTTTTTTAACAAAATAATCGCTAATATCTTTTTTTATTAATACATCATATTTCAAAACAATTTCTTCATAAAGAAGAAGTTCTTTTTTATCTAAATTCACTTCATATAAACCGTTTTGATTCTTTTTTATCTTTACTACTCTATAATTCATTACTCATCACATTTTAAGTATACAAAGACTTCTTATTGAAATCAAGCGCAATGTTCGAGAAGGACGGTAAGTTCTTCAAGGGTTTGATATTCTTCTTTAAGAATACCTCTTAAAAAATGTTTTACTTCCTCTGATTCCACAACATAAATAACCATCTCAGTATTTTGAATCATTTTCTTTTTTAAAGTAATATCCACTTCTAACATAGTTTTGATATCCGTATCATAATAAACATTAAAACCATTCCAATATAAAACACTCCCATAGAGTTTATCGGCATAAAAAGGATGTTGATTATTTTTTATTAAAAATCGGGCTAAAATCTGTAAATGTTTGTAATCTCTTTCTAAAAATTTTTTCATTTTATTTTTAAGAGGTGTATCTTCTAAAAAAAAGAGTTGATATTGAAATTGTAACAGACTGGTTAAGATACTTTCCCTAGACGCATATAAATGACTTAAAAAATAGCCTGTTTCTTTCATAACATCACCTAATAAAGTTTATGAGAAAGAAAAAAATTCATTCGTGAAAATGAATTTATAAAATACTATCTAAAGCAAGTATAATCATATTATCTAAGGAAGTTTGTCTTTCCTCAGGCGTTAAAAATTCCTCACTATATTTACTGTCCACAACCGTTAAAATAGCCGCGGCTTTTCTATCAAAACTTTTAGCAATGTGAAATAAAGCAAACGTTTCCATCTCTTCTCCTAATAAATGAATGTCTTCGGGTACTCTTTTTAAAACATGTTCATTATCAGAATAAAAACCAAATTGCTCTGTACACATAACGGTTCCTAAATGATAGGGTAAATCTTTAGCTTTTGCCATATCTGTAATTTTCATGGTAAGTTTTTCATCTGGATAACTGATATGGGTTGGGTCACCGTTATAAGAATACGCAAAATTACTTTCTGTATAACTATCAGTGGCAATTATAAGTTCTGGTACGTGAATATTTTCATCTAAAGCTCCACAGGTACCTATGCGAATAATTTCTTTAACGCCATAAAAGTAAAAAAGTTCAAAAGCATAAATACTAACACTAGGCATTCCCATACCATGAGCCATAACGGTTACTCTTTTTCCTTTGTAAGTTCCCGTGTAGCCAAACATATTACGTATGGTATTAATGAGTTTAGCATCTGTTAAATACTTCTCAGCGATATACTTAGCTCTTAAAGGATCACCTGGCATAATAACAGTTTCCGCGATATCTTCTTTAGAGCATTCAATGTGAGCTGGTTTTAAGTGCTCCATAACTTTTGGTGCTGTCACACAAATTCCCTCTTTCTATTCTTAAGATAACTATATCAAGAAAATGAAAGGACATAAATAGTTTTTCCTCAAATTGACAGCCTATTGACATTGCCTATTTTAAAGG
>CAKOOQ010000024.1 GCA_934098555.1 uncultured Bacilli bacterium | reverse complement strand
CCATGAAAGATAATTTAAAAATGGTTAAATGAAGAATATTTGGCATGTGTATCGTTAATATAGAAGAGAGTTGTCCTGTGAGAGGGTTCGAATCCCTCGACTACCTAAATTATAAAAGGGCTTTTTTAAAGAGTCCCTTTTTTTATGAATTTGTAAGTGCCATTATGATATTTGTGTGATAAAATATTGTTACAGTTTTCTGATTTATCCCTTGTCAATAATTAGGGTAGTATGATATGATGTGTTCGGTTTAAGAACTTGTGTGTAGTAAGGTGTGGTAGTAATGAATAATCAACTCGATACAATGGAGAAGACTTATGCCTTTTCTTTAAGTAGAAGTTTTTATTTTTTTGTCAAAAGATTATTTGATATTTTAATGGCTATTATAGGTATTATTGTTATGATTCCAATCGCGTTGCTAGTTAAAATATCTTATATGTTAACGGGTGATTTTGACAGTATTTTTTATAAACAAAAAAGAATAGGCAAAAATGGGGTGGAATTTAACTTTTACAAATTTAGAAGTATGGTACCGAATGCAGATGAAGTTTTAAAAGAATTATTAAAAAAAGATAAGAAATTAGCTAAAGAGTACAAGATTAATAAGAAGCTTGAGCATGATCCAAGAGTAACAAAAATGGGGGCGATACTTAGGAAAACCTCTCTCGATGAACTACCTCAGGTTTTGAACATTTTAGTAGCTGATATGTCGGTCGTCGGAAACCGTCCATATTTACCAAGAGAAAAAGAAGATATGGGAATTTATTACAATGATATTATTAAAACAAAACCCGGCCTTACAGGGTTGTGGCAGGTAAGTGGAAGAAGTAATACAACATTTGAGGAACGTTTAAAAATTGAACAAGAATACTCTAGTACTTGTGGATTTAAAATAGATATAAAAATTTTTTTTAAGACTTTTGGGGTAGTTTTAAAACACAGGGGGGCGAAATAGTGAAAATGAGCAAACAAGATTCTATTAGAGTTGCCCAAATTATGGGAAAGTGGCTTGGCGGTGGAGTAGAATCTGTTGTTATGAATTATTATAGACATATTGATAGAAGTAAAATACAATTTGATTTTATATGTGATGAAGATTCTACAAATATTCCTTATGAAGAGATAGAAAAATTAGGTGGTAAAGTTATATTAATACCTCCGTATCAAAAAGTTTTTGAATATCATAAAGAGTTAAAAAAA
The DNA here is from genome assembly GCA_934098555.1 of uncultured Bacilli bacterium. Lineage (GTDB taxonomy): Bacteria > Bacillota_I > Bacilli_A > RF39 > UBA660 > Ventrenecus. The sequence goes on along the minus strand of CAKOOQ010000024.1, from coordinate 16,906 downwards.
GTTTTAAAAGATGGAAATTATAAAATAGTTCATTCTCACATTAATACGTTATCAGTTTTTAGTTTATTTGCGGCAAAGTGTGCTGGAGTTCTAGTAAGAATAGCTCATAGTCATAGTACAACCAATAAACAAGAGAAAAAGAAAAATTTGGTGAAACAAGTATTAAGACCATTTAGCAAAGTATTTGCAACAGATTATATGGCATGTACTGAACATGCTGGCAGATGGTTATTTGGCAATAAAGTATATGGCAATGGTAATGTTTATCTTTTAAACAATGCTATTGATTTAGATAAATTTAAATATGATGAAAAATTAAGAAAAGAAAAAAGAAAAGAATTGGAAATACCGGAAAGCACATTTATTATTGGCCATGTCGGAAGATTTGTGGAACAAAAAAATCATGATTTTATTATAGATATATTTAATAAATATCAAAAGAAAAATAGTGATTCTCTTTTAGTGTTGATTGGACAGGGTCCATTAGAAAATGAAATGAAAAAAAAGTTAGAATATTATAATATTTCAAACAAAGTGCTATTTTTAGGACAAAGGGATAATATTAGTGATTATTATAACATATTTGATTTCTTTTTATTTCCTTCGCTTTACGAAGGTTTAGGAATGGTTTTGATAGAAGCACAAGTTAACGGATTAAATTGTTTAGCAAGTACTGAAGTTCCTAAAATTGCAAAAATCAATCCTAATGTCGAATTTTTATCACTTGATGACGAAAGTGATAAATGGGTAACAACTATTTCAAACATGAAAAAAAATTATAATCGTAAGATTAACGAAAACTTTTTTACGGAAGCAGGTTACGATATTAATGCTGAATCTATAAAACTTCAAGAAAAATATTTAAGTTTTGTGGTAAACAGCCATATTGAATTATTTGGGATTCCAGGTTCGGGAAAGAGTACATACCTTAAATCTAACAAAATTAAATGTGATAATTTAAATGAAATGTTTATCAATGATAATAGAATTAAAAGGCTTATAAAAAAAATGAAATATACATTAAAAGTGCTGTTTTTTTATAGAGATGATAATAAAAATTTATACCGTTTCTTTAAACTATTTGAATTTCCTACATTTAAACTGAAATTAAAAATGTTTATTTATTTGTATTCCACTGTTTACCTTATCATAAGTAATAAACATATTAGATTCTGCTTAGAAGAAGGAATTTTTCAAGTGCTTTGGGCATTTTTTTATAATACAACAAACGAATTCTACGATATAAATTATTGTATAAAACAACTCGAACACTATTTGCCAAAAGAAGTTATTTATCTAGATGCAAATGAAGGTGAGGTATACACTCGGCTACTTGAAAGAAGTCAGAAGGGTGGATCTGAATTGGAGCATGATATTAAATTAAATAACAATTGTGTATTGAAGGCAAAAAAAATAGAACGTGATATCGTTAAAACTATAAAATCTATAACAGAAATACAGGTGGTAAAATTATGAAATTATTATTTATACAAGGTGGTACACGACTAAAAGAAGACGAAGAAGGTAATTTTTATACTGACGGAAATTTAAATAACAAGGTGTGGAATCGATATAAAAATTATTGTGATGAATTGGATATTTTGTTACGTGTGGATGAAAAAAAATATACCAAAGATTACTGTTGTAATAACTTTAATGGTATAGATTTAAAAAAAATTAAAATTTATAAAATGTATGATTTAATGCGCCCAAAATACCGTTTTTTTTCCGTTAAATATCGCAAATTGGTGAAAAAAAGCATTGAAAATGCGGTTAAACAATGTGATAAAGCGATAATTCGTTCTGCCCATAATTTTTACACATTAAATGCAATTAAATATTGTAAAAAATATGGCAAACCCTATTTGATTGAAGTAGCAGGTTATGCCTTTGACGGTTATTGGGGACATGGTGATTTGTATGGGAAAATCGTTGCGATTCCATATGAAATTTTAGCGAAAAAGGCCATGAAAGAGGCAAAATACTGTGTTTATGTAACTAACTATTCGTTACAAAAGACATATCCGTGCTTTGGAAAAACACTAGGTTGCTCAGATGTTGAACTAAATAAATTGGATGAAAATGATAAGATAAAAAAAATAAGCAATTTTAAAGAAGAAAAAATAGTGCTTGGAACAATCGGATGGGTTAATTTAAAATTGAAAGGCCAACATGATGTAATTAAAGTGTTGGGCAAAATGAAAAAAGAAGGAATAGATAAATTTGAATATCAGTTAGTTGGTCTTGGAAATCATGATTATTTGGATAAACTTATTCAAAAAAACCATTTGGAAAATAATGTGAAAATTATAGGCCCTCTACCTCATGATGAAGTATTTGAATGGTTAAAGAAAATAGACGTTTACATTCAGCCATCTTACCAAGAAGGATTGTGTCGTGCCGTTGTAGAGGCCATGAGTGTAGCTTGTCCAGTTATTGTATCATCTGCTGGAGGTAATCCAGAACTGGCCAATGAAAAATATGTTTTTAAAAAAGGAAATCAAAAGCAATTGAAAAAAATTTTAGAAAATATTACAATTGATGAGTTGAAAACAGAGTCAGTACGTAGCTTTAATTTAGCAAAGGAATATCAAAAAGAAATACTAGATGCTAAGCGGGATAAATTTTATAGGGAATTTATTAATGAGTGTAAGGAGGTGCTTGATGATTAGTGTTGCAATGGCAACTTATAATGGTAAAAGATACATAAAAGAACAACTTGATTCTATAATTAATCAGACAAAATTACCCGATGAAATAGTTATTAGAGATGATTTTTCTAAAGATGGCACATTTGAATTTCTGATAAATTATTCCAAAAAATATCCAAATATAAAGTGGGACATTAAACAAAATAAGGTCAATGTTGGTTATAAAAAAAATTTCTATGCTGCTATTATAGCTTGCCGTGGTGATTATATATTTTTGAGTGATCAAGATGATATTTGGTTAAAAGACAAAATTGCGGTTATGTTGAAACAAATGGAAAAAGGTAAGTTGCTTCTTTTAATGTCTAATTTAAAATCTTTTTATCAAGACGGCTGTAAAAATAGGGTAAAAGAAGAACGTTTAGGATTAAGAAAGATAAAAAAATCTTTTAATCTGAATCACTGTGTCAATACACCGCGTCCAGGTTGTTCATTTTGCATAAGCAAAGAACTTGTCAACTTATACAAAGAAAATATTGACTTTACAATTCCACATGACAATTTACTATGGCATATAGCCTCTTTGCAGGGAAGAGTATGGCATTTGAATAGGGTCACCATGAAATATCGTCGTCATGACACAAATGCTTCAAATAACAAGAAAAATAGCCGTCAAAAAAGGCTAGAAGCAATTCAAGAACAGATTAGAAATATTGAGTACATGATAAATATAAGTGAAGGATGTAAAGAGAAAAAATTTTTTTTAAGACAGAAAATTGTTTTTGAAAATAGATTAAAAAATTTGAAAGAAAAAAATATGATAAAATTAATTTTATCAGTTAAAAATATTAAATATTATTACACTTTAAGACTTTATTTTGTAGATATTTATTATTCTTTGAGAGGAGAAATATAAAAATATGTTATACCTGTTATTTGTTTTTTCTATTTTTTTAATGCTTTGCACTTATTTAATGTGTAAACGTGATATCCTTGCACCTAGTGTTTTGGCAATTATAATGTATACCATATCGATAGGCTTTGCCCTTATTAATATAAAATCATGGGGCATTGTTTACTCGTTAAAAACATTTTTTGTAATGGTAGTTGGATTGACGGCTTTTGCTCTACCGTGTATATTTTTTAATAAAAATAAAAAAAACAGACCGATAAAATCTACTCCAATTCGCGTAGATAAAAAAATATTATTAATTTTTTTATTTATTGATATTATAATTACTTTTTTTTATATAAAAGAAGTATATGCGATATCTTTAATAGGTGGTAATAACCTTGGCCTTTTTGGAATGGCTTATTATTATAGAACATATACAGCCGTAAATTCCGATGCTGAAAGTTTATCGACGTTGATGAATCAGCTCTTAAAATTAGGAAGGGCAATGGGTTTCTGTTCAATTTTTATATTAAGTTATAATCTTCAGTTTAAGAACATAGACAAAAAAAATAACAAATATTTGGCTTTTATCGTTTTTTTGACAGCATTACAGAATTTAATTGGTGGCGGAAGAGGATATATATTATGGATGATTGGCACAAGTTTTTCAGTGATTTATTTTTCTGATATGAAAAATAATAATTGGCAAAAACCAATCAGTTTTAAATACATAAAAAAAGGACTATTAATATTATGTTTTAGTTTAACAGGATTTTATTTTTTGAAATATTTAATACGACTTGGAAATAGTGTTAATTCAATTATAGATTATATTTCATATTATATTGGCGGGTCCATTCAAAACTTCAATTTATATATTCAGAATCCGCCTGTAAATACTAAAATGATTATTGGACAAGAAACTTTCACTGGTTTGTATAGTACTTTGCAAAAATTTGGAATAGTTGATGTTAGTAATGTATATTTAACCAATACAAACTTAGAATTTCGAACTTCTAATGGCATGACAATTGGTAATGTGTATGGTGCAATAAGAAGATATTATAATGATTTTGGTATAATCGGCGTCTTTTTATTGCAATTCATATGTTCTTTATTCTATAATATCTTTTATTCCAAATTAAAAAGAATAAATAACGAAAAAAAGTTTCGTTGGCAAATGTTTTTTTATTCCTATTTGTTATATCATATTTATGAAATAGCTATAGATGATTGCTTTTTTAAGAATTATATCTCGTTTAATATGTTTACTTCCTTTTTGGTATTGTACATTGTTTATTGGATAATGGTTCATGTTCACATTGAAGATTATAAAATAAAGATAGATAGATGGGTGGAAAATAAATGATTTTAAAAAAAATATCTTTTAAAATTAAAAAAGTATATGGTAGGTATTTATGGAGAAAAAAAAATCGTCATAATTATACAAGATTGGGAGAGATTACTAATCAAAACTCATTAAGCTTTATTTTATCTGATAAAGTAAATGTTGGTGTAAATACTTATGGAACTGTAAATATTGGTTATTCTGGCAACGAAAAAGAGTCTCTTACTATTGGAAATGATGTTTCTATTGCCGCCGATGTAAAATTTTTGTTAGGCGGTGAACATAATTATCATTGTATAACAACTTATCCTTTTGCAGTAAAAAAGTTTAAGGCTAAATCGGATTCACTTTCCAAAGGCCCTATTGTAATTGAAGATGAAGTTTGGATTGGCGAAAGAGCTTTTATAATGTCAGGAGTAAAGATTGGAAAAGGGGCGATTATTGCCGCTGGTTCTGTTGTTACTAAAGACGTTTCTCCTTATGCTATTGTAGGTGGGAATCCTGCTAAATTAATAAAATACAGATTTGATGAAAATATAATAGAACAAATTAAAGGCATAGATTTATATAAAGTTCGTCTAGATGAAGAAATATTAAAATCATTGTATGAGAATATAACATCAGAAAATGTTGATAATATAGTCAAAAAAATAAATAAAGCAAAGTGTGGAGAATATGAAAAAATTGATAAGAAAATTAAATGATATTTTTAAAATAGGTCATTGTTTTGGCTTTAAATATGCACTGTATGAATTTTTTATAGAAATTGCTTTTAAAAAAATAATTTTTATTAAAAAGTATTTTATTATAAAAAGAAATAATTCTGTAAAAAAATATTTATATAAAAAATACAATTATGTTTTTAACGATTATCAAAATATAGACACTTTACCAAATAAAATAGAGAGTGATTCAAAGGTTTTTGTGTTTTGGTGGCAAGGATTTGATAATTGCCCTGAAATAGTTAGTTCGTGTCTAAAGTCTATTAAAAAGCATTTAGGCAATCACGAGCTGATTATGCTTTCGGCAGAAAATTTTTCTGATTACGTAAAATTTCCAGATTATATATTAGAAAAACTAGAAAATAAAGAAATATCATTAACGCATTTTTCTGATTTACTACGGGTTTCGTTACTAGAAAAATATGGAGGAATATGGTTAGACGCTACCATTTTTATTAATCGCGAGTACGATAATGAAATTTATAACTATTCATTTTACACAGTTAAACATGGTCTTTACGCAGATTATCATATATGTCGTGGTAAATGGACGACGAGTGTTTTCATGTCATCAAAAAATAATTTTTTTATGTCGTATATAAAACATTTTTTGCTTGAATATTGGAAAAATGAAAATTTTCCAATCACGTATTTATTTTTAGATTGTATAATTTCATTAGGATATGATTATATTGATGGAATTAAAAATATTATAGATGCTGTTCCAATGAATAACACAGATATTTTTAAGATTGAGAAATATTATACAATGCCATATGAAAAGGAAAAATTTGATATAGATAATAGTCAGACATACTTGTATAAAATGAATTATAAAAGAAAATTGATAAAAGAACAAGATGGTCATTTAACATTTTATGGTGAGATTTTACGGCGCTGTGCGAGTACTAAAAGTAATAAAAAGAAAGCTATATAACTCAAATAAAATTTATGCAAATTTAAAAGTAGAAAGGAGTACCAAAAATGAAAAAGGGATTATTTCAAATAATGTCTGCCAATATTATTACTATGGTGATAGGAATTCTAACCAATTTTTTGCTACCTAAGTATTTGAGTATCGAGTCCTATTCAATGGTAAAAACCTATGCCTTATACATAACATATGCTGGTTTTTTTAGCTTAGGGTACAATGATGGGATGTATCTAAAATATGGTGGGTTATCAATTGATTCTATTGATAAAGAAAGCATTGCAAAAAATTTTATAAATTATTTTCTTTTGATTATTTTGATGACTTTTTTAGTTTTAATTGTTGGTTTATTTCTAAAAGATTCCATTGTTATTGCCTTTTCTTTTGGAATTTTTTCCTATAATATTTTAGGCTATTTAAAATCTTTATATCAGGCGACGGGAGAATTTGATCTATATGGAAAATCTTTAAATATTGAAAAAATTGTCATTTTTATTGTAAATATTTTGTTACTTTTTTTGTTTAAAAGTGATAATTCTAATTATTATATTTATGCCCAAGTAATATTTGGAATTTTGATTTCTGGATACCTAACTTATAAACTTGAAAAGCGCTTACATTTCATAAAAAAAGGATCAATATCACTAAATGAAATTAAAGCAAATATTTCAGACGGTTTTGTTTTAATGTTAGGAAATTTTTCAAGCGGCATTTTTACTGGTTTGGATAGATGGTTTGTGAAAATTTTAATGGATTCTTCCAAATTTGCAATTTATTCATTTTCAGTAAGTATGGAAAATATTGTTAACATATTTATAACACCTATTACTGTTTTTATGTATAATTATTTTTGTAAAAAACCAAGTATAAATAAAATTAATGAGATTAAAAGATATGTATTACTATGGGGCTTTATTATTATAGGCGCAGCATATCCAGCAAAATTCATTTTAGAACATTTTTTAACGAAATATGAACAGGCAAATAATATCATTTTTTTATTGTTTGGTGCGCAAGCGTTTAATATAATAATAAAAGGCATATATGTTAATATTTACAAGTCACAAAAACGCCAAAATATATATTTTTTTCAAATGTTTTTTATGTTAATTATAGCCGTTGTGCTTAATTATGCATTTTATTGCTTATATCCAAATATTACTAGTTTTGCGTTTGCAACATTTATCACGACTTTAATATGGATGATAATATGCGAATTGAGGAAAAATAATCCATATCGTTTTAATATTTCAGAATATTTGGCGATGTTTATCATTTTTTCGTCATATCTATACACTGGTTACCGTTTTAATTCTATTGTTGGATTCATTTTATACTTTGCAATTTTATTTTCGGTTTATATTGTTTTTTTTAATAAATACATTATTGCTTTATATCGTAATTATATAAAACCTTTTCTTGGTAAAAAAAACAAAAGTATTAACGCAAAAAAAATTATACGTAAAAAATTGACAAACGGCAAATAGATAGGTGAGTATTCAATTTACTTCAAAAATACATTTTTGCAAATCGTTTACATGAATTTGGTAAAAGTAAGTTAATACAAATTCGGCAGATGCTTATTATGAAAAAATATTATGTAATGGTGTATAAAATTTAAAATTTGTTATTGGAAGTTAAATAAAAGAAAGGAAAAAGATGAAAGAGAATAAAGGATATCTACATAAGAATTTGAAAGAAATAATTTCTTTTTTATCGATTTTGATATGGATGATAATAATCTTTTTTATGTCATCCATGTCTTCTTTGGATTCAAATTATAAAAGCAAAAAGATAATCGCAAAAGTCGTAGATTCGACACAAACTATTAATGTGGAAAAGAAAAATTCAAATCAACAAAATCAACTTGTAAATGATTTAAATAAGCCACTTAGAAAATTGGCACATGCATGTTTTTATTTGATTTTAGGAATATTGATTATTAATTATCAATTTTTGAATGATAAATGTCAATCTAGTAAAGTATTTATCGCTGTTTTTCTTTGTTTTTTATATGCCTGTACGGATGAATTTCATCAATTATTTGTTGTAGGACGAACGGGACAATTTAGTGACGTAATGATTGATACATTTGGCGCCACTGTGGGATGCTTGATTTATTATCAGTTTTTTAAAAATCATAAAAAAGCTGCTAATATATTAAAATAATTATTTAGAACATGCATGATTTTTCATCAGTATTAAAATTACCGAATTTTTTTTAAAAGAAGTAAGAGAAAATATTGATGTTACCAAAATACACAGAAATATAAATCAATATAGGAAGACTGAAGAAGTCTTTTTTTTATATAACATCTGTTTGAAAAAATTATAATTGCAATTCTTTTATTTCAATTATTAGGAATGTTATATAAATATAGGATTATAAATTAAGACATTTATTACTTTTTAAATATGATGTATAATTTGGTTATATACAAGGAGAATTTATTTATGGGTATAATAGATAATATATTTAAGCCTTTTAAAGATACTGTTTTTTTAAAAGAAGATAGTAATTTAGAAAAGCAATTAAATGAGTTAAAAGAATTACAAAAGAGTAATAATAGTTTATCTTTGGCTAAAGATATCAAACTTTTAGAGTGGGGTATTAAGGGGGAAGAGGCGATTGCTTATGAGTTAAAATGCGCTAATTTAGGATTATATGTTTTAAGAGACATAACAATTTCTTATGAAGATTTAAAAGCTCAAATAGATTTTGTGGTTGTTTCTAAAGGTTTTATATATCTCATTGAATGTAAAAATTTAATAGGTAATATATATGTTGATAATAAAGGAGAGTTTCAACGAGAATATGACCTAGGGGGAAAAAAGATAAGGGAAGCTATTTATTCTCCTTATACGCAGGCTATGAGACATAAAGATATTTTAAAGAAAAGATGGTTATCTAAAAATAGTTCTTTATTAACGATTTTAAATGAAAAAAAATTTGATAATTTATGGTATAAACCTTTAGTTGTTTTAGCTAACTCAAAGTCTATTTTGGATGTAAAAAAAGCACCTGAAAGTGTGAAAAAAAATACAATTAGAATAGATCAATTAACTACATATATAAAAAATGACCTTGTAAATTATGACAAAGATTTATTAATAAGTTCTAATGGTATGTTGAAGATAGCTAATAAATTTTTAGAAATCAATACCAATGAATATAGTAGTCTAGCTAGTAAGTATAAACAAGTCCCTTTAAAGAATGAGGAACTTTTGATCAAATTGAAAAATTTTCGAAAAGAAAAAGCTAAGAAAATGAATGTACCAGCCTATTATATTTTTAATGATGAAGAATTAAATAAAATAATTACTTTAAAACCTTTAAATATTACTGATTTAAAAGAAATATTACCGGCAATTAAAGTAAAAGTTCATGGAGACGATATTATTAAAATTATTAAAGAATCTTCTTAGGATAAACTAAAAGATTCTTTTTTTGCTTAATAATTTTTGTAATAAAACATATAATAGCTAATATGAGCAATATTAGGAGACATTTTCTCCTAAATGTTTACATTTGTTTCACAGAAACATAATTTTAAAGCTATAAATGACGCTAATAAAAAGTTAGATATATAGATAAGGCCTTAAGGGTCTTATTTTTTTGATAGTAAAGAGTTAAAATGTAAAATAGGGCAAATTTATGATATAGTTTAGTTGTTTAGAAGTATAAGGACGGATGCGATGAATTTAATATTATATTTTATAGGTATCAATATAATCGGCTTTCTTTTGGGGCTACTAAATAAACACTTTAACAGAAAGTTAGATAATGGGGTTATTTTAGCTTCTTTTTTAGGCGGCTCTCTTGGGGTTTTACTGTTTTTAATTTTGTTTGACAGACCTATTCAAAAGGAGGTTATGTTTTCTTTCGTGATTTCGATATGCCTTTTTTTTATTCAAATATGTTGTTATGTTTTGGTGAAAAATGACTATACGATTGCCGTTAAAACGAATAGCGAAATAATTATTTATGTCATTATTATGAATATTCTTACTTTTTTTCTTTTTGGCTTGGATAAAAAAAGAGCCCAGAAACATAAGTGGCGCATTAAAGTTTTTACTTTACTGGGCATGTGTTTTTTAGGGGGTTCTTTAGGTGGCCTTATAGCCATGTATGTATTTCATCATAAAACAAAACAAAAATATTTTACTTGGGGTGTCCCTCTTATTTTAATCACCCAAGTTTTTTGTCTTTTTGCAATTTTATCTTTCTCATGATATAATTTTTTTGTTGCTATGGAGGGATAAAATATGCAAACAACAGACCGTTTATTAAATGGAACATTCTTTAAAAGAGTTGGAGCCTATGTTTTGGATATCTTAATTGTTTCACTCGTTGTTTATTTACTATCGTTTATTTCTTTTTTAAATCCAAATCATAATGCTTATACTGAAAAATATAATGAACTTTTAAATTTACAACAACAATTTACAAACAATGAAATTAGCGCGGAAGATTACGAAACGGCTTTTAAACCTATTGCTTATGAGATTCACCGTCTGGAAACAAATTATGTCATTATTGATATTGTTGTCGTTTTACTTTATTTTGCCGTTTTACAGTATTTTGCTAAAGGGCAAACGATTGGTAAGAAACTTTTTCAAATAAGAGTGGTTAGTAATAATAAAGAACCTTTAACCATTGTTAACTTCCTTTTGAGAAGCATTGTTCTTAATAATATTTTGATTTCAGTGGCTTTACAATGCGTTATTCACTTTATGACAAGTGAAAACTATTATAATGTTTATCAAAACATAAATTTAGTTGGTAGTATTATTACATATACGATTATATTTATGGTGATTGTTCGAAGGGATGGTCGAGGCTTACATGATTATGTGGCTAATACCAAAGTTGTTTTAGATAATACGACAACTTTAGAAAGAAAAAGAGCCAAAGAAGAACATATCTTAGATTTAGAAGCAAAAGAAATAAAAAAAGATATCAAGAAGTAAAAATCTTGGTATTTTTTTAAACCTTTATGTGATATGATTATGGCAAGGAAGGTGGAAAATGAAAAAAGGTTCTATTGTGCTTATTGTTATTGGGGTTGTTATTGTCTTACTGGGGAGTATTTTAATTGGCTCTTACAATAAGATGGTCACAGGAAAAGAAAATGTAACAACGTCTTATAGCAATTTAGATGTTATGTTAGAAAGAAGAGCGGACTTAATTCCTAATTTAGTAAGTACCGTCAAAGGATATACTTCTCATGAAAATGAAGTCATTGATAAAATCACGAAAGCAAGAGAAAACTTAGTGAATGCAAGTAACATCGATGATAAAGCCAAAGCAAATGATGAACTTACCAGTAGCTTAAATGCTCTACTTGTTGTCGTCGAAAATTATCCTGATTTAAAATCAAGTGCTAATTTTACGCAATTGGCTGATGAATTATCTGGTACTGAAAACAGAATTGCTGTGGCAAGAAGAGATTACAACAACAGTGTTCAAGAATATAATTTGCTTATTAAAAAGTTTCCTAACAACCTTTTAGCCGGCTTATTTAGATTTAATGAAGAGAAGTATTTTGAAGCCGATGAACAAAAAAAGGATGTTCCAAATGTTAGCTTCGATTAAAAAAGGAGCTTGGCTTCTTTTTTTCGTTATCTTGCCCTTAAATGTGTTTGCTCTTGTAAATCCAACGAGTGCCTTTTATGTGAATGATTATGCCAATGTCTTAAGTGAAGAAACAGAAAACTATATTATTAAGATGTCTTCTTCCTTAGAGGAAAAAACAACGGCACAGGTGGTGGTTGTCACCGTAAATGATTTAGAGGGAAGTGACATAGATAATTATGCGAACCATCTATTTCGGCATTTTGGTATCGGGGATAAAACTTCTAATAATGGGCTTCTTATTTTAGTGAGTAAAGAGGAAAGAAAAGTGAGACTTGAAGTGGGTTATGGCTTAGAAGGAGATATTCCTGATGGCATGGCTGGCCGTATTTTAGATAATTACATGATAAGCTATCTAAAAGAAGATAATTACGATGAAGGTATCAAAAATGGTTACAATAAAGTACTCGAAATTTTATGTAAAAAGTATGATGTTACTTTGGAAGGACAAGAAGTTTCTAAAGAAAGTGAAGTAAGTTTTTCTGATATGGTTTTAAGTCTTCTTATGTTTTTCGTTATTTTATATCTTCTCTTTCATTTAAGAGGTTTTTGGTGGTTTACGGGAGGAGGTAATTACAAAGGGGGTTCTTCGGGATTTCGTTTTACTGGCGGCGGCGGTTCTTCTGGTGGAGGAGGAGCATCAAGAGGTTTTTAGAAAGGAAATGGAAAATGAATTTTACAAATGAAAATATAAAAAAAGAGTTAAAAAAGAAAAAAAGAAATGTTTGGCTGAGTTTGGCTTTTGTTCTTTTCTTTGCTATTTTAATTTTATTATCGAATTTTTTGATGGACGATGAAAAAGAAGAAGTTTTCACCGAGAAAACAAAGGCAGGTGTTAAGGCTTCTTTAGAAATCTTTACAACACCGATTAACTTTGCTTATTATGAAAATGAAAATAGTGCTTTTTATATGGTGTACGCGACAAGAGATAGAGAACAAAATTTACTTGCCATCATTAAAATGAACGAAAATGATTTAGCTTCCTTTGATGGTATTTCTCTAGAAAATACAAAAGTGGTTCATGGCATCACGGCTTCGGTTCCTAAAGATATTGCCTCCTATGCCATGGACACTTTAAAAGAAGCTGATTTATCTGTAGATAATTTTACCGATGGTTTTTATCCTGTTTATCTTGATTTGACAGGCGAAAAAACCACGATGATGGGGACGGTTTTAACCTTCGAAGTTATCTTTCTAATACTATCTTTTATTTGTCTTATCACTTCTTTCTTTGGAAAACATAATTATTTAAAAAGTTTAAAAAAATATTCTAAAGAAGAAATAAAAAAATTGGATGAGGAGATGAATGATAAATCTTCTTTATATTATGAAAGTGCACATTTATATTTAACAAATAAAAATATTATTGATTTAACGCATAGTATCAAAGTCATTCCTTATCAAGATATTGTTTGGCTTTATAGTTATGAAATTCGGCAAAAAGGCGTTAAAACCGCGCGGAGTATTATTTTAAAAAGGCAAAATGGTAAGTCTTTATCCGTTGCCTACATGGCGGCGATAGGCAAGAAAAATAAAGATTCTTATGAAGAAATTTTCAAAACAATCGTAAAAAATTGTCCTCAAGCCTTGGTTGGATTTAATAAAGAAAATGAAACGAAATATAAAAAAATCATTAAAAAATCTTCATAATTTGATTAAAATATAAAAAAGTTTGGTCTTTAAAAATAATTTTAGGAGGTGCCAATTTAGTAATGGTGCCTTTTTTTTGATAAAAATGACCGGCTTTATAAAAGATAAGCGTTAATTTTTCTCCACTGTAAAAAAAATCTAAAATTTTATTTTCAATGTCTTCTTTTGCATCTTCACTTAAAATAGGTTTTTCCAGGTAACTTCTCTGGTGATTTAACGTTTTTAAACAATCATTGTTTTTACAAAGGGATTCAAAGGCGTGCCACTTTGTTTCTTCTAATTTAGACATGATGACCTCCTAACTAAACACTTGTTTGTATTCTAAAATTTTAACAAAACGATTACAATGGATATTTTTGGCAATTAAAGTCGTATGAATCGTTTTTAATTGAAAAGTTAAGTTCTTTTTGATAGAATGGAAAAAGTTGAAGGAAAGTGAAAAGATGGAAAAAGTAAATCGTAGTCGTATTTGTTTGGTATTATTAATTATTGCTGTTTTTGTTTTTATGACGGCTGGATGTGAAAAAAAGGATTTGAAAAACGGAACTCTAGATGGCTATTCTTACGAAGAAACGGAAGAAGTGACGAATTATGTTAAGATTGTAACGGGTAAAGATGAAGTGATTTTATTAGAACTTTATCCTGACATCGCTCCTATCACGGTAGAAAATTTTCAAAATCTTGTCAAAGATAAGTTCTATGATGGCTTAACTTTTCACCGTGTTATTGAAGGATTTATGATTCAAACGGGCGACCCTTTAGGTAATGGAACAGGGGGCAGTGATACAACTATTAAAGGCGAATTTTCTAAAAATGGTGTTCAAAATGATTTGAAACATGAAAAAGGTGTTGTTTCCATGGCAAGAAGTAGTGCCATGGATTCTGCTTCAAGTCAATTTTTCATTTGTTCAGATACTAATGAGTCCGTTTCTAGCCTAGATGGTAGTTACGCCGCTTTTGGAAAAACGATTGCTGGTTTAGATGTTGTCGAAAGAATTTCTAAAGTTCAAACCGATAGTAACGACAAGCCTTTAAAAACGCAAAAAATGAAGACGGTTCGTTTTGTTAATGTAGAGAAAAAATAGAAGGAAAGGTCTATTTTTTTTTATTTAAAATGTAATTGAACTTTGAATTTTATGATGATATACTTTGTTTAAATAATATTAACTTACATCTATGCTGAAGATTATTTGGTACAATGCTTGCTAAACCTAAAAAAATGTTATAATAAATAGCATCCAAACGTTTATTTAGACAGTACAATTTTATTAATAATAATATTTCGGATGTAGTAACTTCTATTCAAGATTTACATTTAAAAAGTAATGTTAATATGCGTGTAAAAGCATACAATTCTATACAATATAAGATACAAAATTATGAAATGAATCATGAAAAGGGAAGAATACCTTTAAAAAAATATCTAAATGACATTTTCGGACTAAGAATAATAGTTGATTTTGCTATTAATTTTGATGAAATAAAAAAATATATTGATGAGTATTTTAAGGTATTGAAATGTATTGAATCTAAAAGAGGAGATTATTATGCTGTTCATATATATTTTGGAAATGATGATAATTATAAATTTCAATGGGAACTGCAAATTTGGGACAGCAATCATGAAAAATCAAATTTAATTTCTCATGCTTTATATTAAACAGGATGATACAAAGTGGGAAAATGAGAATATATGATAATGGAGGTGAATGCTATGATAAAGCATTTAATAGTAATGGCAAGTGCCTATTCTATTGGTCAAAGAATAGCGCTAGATTACTACGATAAAGATATACTTCAAATGGACGTAATACAAAAAGACATTGATTTTATTTACGAAAAATGTGGTAAAGATGTTTCTATATCCACACATTTTATTCAAACAGAAGAAATGGGTTGGGATAAAGTGGTAGAATTTAATCAATTTTTTAAAAACGTTAAAGTATTATCTTCAAAGGAAGAGTTTGTCGATTTAATATCAAAAGATTTATCCTTAAAAGGAATTGATATTGCTAAATATATTTTGACAAAAGTTCCTTGTTCACATTTGAAACTTCAAAAATTAGTATACATGTGTTATGCCGATTATTTATGTGAATATCATGAAAAGTTGTTTGAAGATATGATATATGCCTATAGATTAGGACCAGTAATTATGTCTGTTTATGAGAAGTATAAAAAAAGTGGTTCAGGCTTCTTGGCTTGCGAAGATGATACTGAAACTTATAGTGAAGTAGCAAAAAAAAAGCCAATTAGAAGCCGAATTTTAGCCTCTAAAGATGGTTTAAACAAGATAATAAGAATGGATTAAAAAGAAAGAGTCGTTTAGCATTTTAAACGACTTTTAATCTTATTCACTATTTAATTCATTATTTATTTCAAGTCATCTTTAGTAAGTCTTGTTGCCATAGCAATTTCTTAAGGTTTAAATCCGAGTTTCAAAAGTTCTTTGGCAATATGAAAAACGTTCTTCTATTTTTCCTTCTTCTTTTCCAGCTTCACTGGCGTTTTTAAGTTAAGGTATCCGTCATCTTCATTGTCCTCATCTTTAGTTTTGTCCGTCATTAAGAGTGTTTAGTATCACTTTTTAACGAAAGATTTAATTGTAAAATAAAACGTCTTCAGAGTAAGTTTTTCATGTTAAAGTATACTGACTATAAATGTTGCATAAAAAAATTAAACTTTGTGTAAAGTTTACACTTTTACTTTGATTGGCAAATAAAAGTTAATAAACCTGATAATACATGAAGTGCGTATTTATAAAAAAATAGACTCTTTCAAAAGTCTATTTTAGATTACGACATGTCTGCTTTTAACTTTAATATTTCTTCTTCGGATAGCTTTGAAAAACGAATTATTTTTTCTATGCGTTCGTTAGAAGCAAGCATATCTTTGGCAATTTCAATGTTTCGTTCTTTTTTACCTTCTTCTTTTCCTTTAGATTTACCAATATCAATTCCTGAATCTAAAGCCTCTTTAAGTTCAGTCATCCGGCATTTTTCTTCATCTTCTTCTTTTGTCATATAACTAAAGAATTCTGGGTCTTCATTTACTTTTTTAACTTCATTCATAAATTT
>CAKOOQ010000023.1 GCA_934098555.1 uncultured Bacilli bacterium | reverse complement strand
ATAGTTTTGGACATAATCTTTTGGAAGGCGTAAGAGGAGATGGTAAAAGCAAATGTTTACGGATGAAAGAACTTTTGTTATTTTATCAAGAACAACGTAAGCGTTCTCCAAGGGGATTTTATGCTCATCAAGAAGAAAAAAGAGAAATTGTTGAAAAAGATTACTATAAAATTGTTCGTTATTTAAACTCTGAAAGAAATTCTGGTTATATTTGGGATTTTAACCGTGAAACTTATGAAAGAACGCGTGCTCAAAGCGCGTCACGTGAAATAATGACCAATGTGATTACAAATTACACAACATTAAGTGAACTTTCTAAAGACTATATTGGTAATGGCACTTTAAAACGTTTTATTAGAAAGTAGAAAGCTATGATACTAAGCCAAGGAATTAAATTTCAATGTTCCCTTTTTTGGCATAGATGCGTAAAATTTATAAATTACTACTTGTTTTAATCATGAGTTGGTGTGTTGTGATGTCTCTTGTTAAGATGGGCTTGTTTGAAAACTGTTAACCCATATCCATTAAGGATTGATGAAGATTTAAGGGTGGAAATAAATTTAAGAGTGTTAATAAAGAAACAAAAATTTTAATTAAAAAAAGAATTGAGGAATACAAGTTATTAGAAAAAAAGGCGAAAAATCCAGTCAAAAACTAGGGTGGAATCGTCTTTTTTTTTCAACTAAATTGATATTCTTTTTTTATTTTGCTATACTAAATATGTTAGAAACATTGAGGTGACTTATGAAGAAAACAAGTAAGGAAAACGCCATTGAAATAAAACATGTGACCAAATCCTTTAAAATATATTATGATAAAGCGAGTACCTTAAAAGAGCATCTTCTTTTTTGGAAGAGAAATCAAAGTGAACTTTATACGGCTTTAGAAGATATTAATTTAGATATTAAAAAAGGTGAGACAGTAGGTCTTGTAGGAGTAAACGGTTCCGGTAAGAGTACACTTTTAAAATTAATGACGAAAATAATTTATCCTACCAAGGGAGAAATTATTACACATGGTAAATTAACGAGTTTATTAGAGCTTGGCGCTGGTTTTCATCAAGATTTTACGGGAAGAGAAAACATTTATTTTAATGCGGCTATTTTTGGCTTGACTAAACAAGAAATCGATAAAAGACTCGATGATATTATTGAATTTTCTGAATTAGGCGAATTTATTGATAATCCTGTTCGTACTTATTCGAGCGGTATGTATATGCGTTTGGCTTTTTCTATCGCTATAAATGTGGATGCTGAGATTTTACTTATCGATGAAATTTTAGCGGTTGGTGATCAACATTTTCAAGAAAAGTGTTTTAGTAAATTACAAGAACTCAAAAATAGTGAAAAAACGATTGTTATTGTCAGTCATAGCTTAGATCAAATTGAAAATTTATGTACACGAGCTATTTGGATAAATAATGGTCATGTTAGAATGGATGATAAGCCAACCAAAGTTATTCCAGAATATTTAAAGGAGTGTCGTTAGATGAAAGTTTTTAAAGAACTCTATCAATATCGTGAATTATTAAAAACGAATGTACAAAAAGAAATTAGAGGTAAATATAAAGGCTCTTTTTTAGGCGTTTTATGGTCCTTTTTAAATCCATTATTAATGGTTTTAGTTTATACTTTAGTTTTTCCTTATATTATGAAAACAAATGTGGATAACTATTTGGTATATTTAATTACGGGTGTTATCCCTTGGAACTTTTTTACAACATGTATTACAACAGGATGTAACTGTGTATGGATAAATGGTGGGATTATTAAAAAAGTTTATTTTCCAAGAGAAATTCTTCCGATTAGTGTAGTTTCTGCTGGCTTAATTAATTTTTTAATATCTTGTGTTATTGTTTTACTCTTCGTTTTGTTTGGAGGCATTGGTTTAAGTTTGCAACTTTTATGGCTTCCTTTAATAGCCATTATTCAAAGTGCTTTAAGTTTAGGTTTACTCTTCGTTTTAAGTGCCATAAATGTTTACGTACGAGATATAGAGTACCTAGTTGGCTTTTTACTTAATCTACTTTTCTATGCAACTCCAATACTTTATACAGTTGATATGTTTCCTGAAAAGATTCGTTGGGTGTTATATTTAAATCCTATGACTACCATTATTGAGTCTTACCGCAATATCTTTTATTATCAACAAAGTCCGGTTTTATCATCTTTAATGATAGTATTGGGGATTTCCTTTGCTATTTTAATTCTAGGTTATTTAATATTTAAAAAATTAGAACGTGGTTTTGCTGAGGAGGTATAGCATGATATGTGGCACGGTTGTACTTTATAATCCTTTAGAAAATGTCAAGGATAATATTCTGTCGTATTTAGATTTATTAGATAAACTTTATGTTGTTGATAATTCTGTTAATCAAGATAATCAATATCTTTTACCTTCTTCTAATAAGATTGTTTATATAAATAATAAGGATAATTTAGGTATTGCTAAAGCTTTAAATATTGCTTTTGAAAGAGCAATTAAAGATGGCTATACCTGGGTTCT
This sequence comes from uncultured Bacilli bacterium, assembly GCA_934098555.1. Taxonomy (GTDB): domain Bacteria; phylum Bacillota_I; class Bacilli_A; order RF39; family UBA660; genus Ventrenecus. The sequence continues at coordinate 16,310 of CAKOOQ010000023.1, read as the reverse complement.
TACTATGGACCAAGATAGTAAATTTTTGGATGATAATTTTGAAAAACTTATCTCTTCTACTAAGGTTTGTCAAAATGATAAAGTAGCTATCATTACGCCTTATCAAGTTATAAAAACAAAAATACCGAAGCCAAAAGAAAAAATAGATTACCCCTTAGAGGTTATGACTTCAGGAAATATGGTAAGGGTAAGTGCTTACCAAAAAGTAGGGGGCTTTAAAGATTGGCTTTTTATTGATTGTGTAGATATTGAATTTTGTATGAATTTATGTGCTCATGGTTTTTTAATAGAACGGCATAACGATATCTTGTTAAAACACAATCTGGGGGATTACAAATGTTATCACATTCTTGGTCATGAAATACAGTGCAGCAACCACAATTATATAAGACGTTATTACATGACACGAAATGCTTTATATATTTATGATATGTATCATGAGAAGTTTTCTAGTCATTGTAAATATATAAAAAATGGTTTGTTTTATCAAGTTCGTAATATTCTCTTTTTTGAAAAAGATAAATATCGTAAACTTCGTAATATGCTTAGAGGAAAAAGAGATTATAAACGACAAATTAAAGGCAAATATGCCTATAAAAATTAGGAGGCTTTATGCAAGAAGAATTAAAAAAAATAAAAAAATTAATTGATGAAAATAAAGTAATATCTTTTGATATCTTTGATACCCTTTTACTTCGTAATGTCTTAAGTCCAGCAGATATTTTCGAGGCCATGAGTGATTATGCTAAAGAAAAATTTGCTATAGAAGATTTTAAAGAAAAGAGAATAAAAGCGGAAAGTACTTCTAGAGTAGGTCATGAAAATAATGAAACGACTTTGCAAGACATTTATAAAGCTTTAGAAAAAGAAGAGAAAAAAGATTTAGCTAAATTGATGACGAAAGAGCTTGAAATGGAAAAGAAATATTTAGTGAAAAATCCTTTTATGTTTGAAGTTTATAGTTATGCCAAAAAGAAGAAGAAAAAAATATATGCGATTTCAGATATGTATTTACCTAAAGCTTTTATTGAGGAAATTTTAACTTCTTTTGATTATAAAATGGATAAAGTTTACGTTTCAGAAACCCACTTTAAAGTTAAGGGGAATGGGTCTTTATTTGTAGAAGTTAAAGAAAAAGAAAACTTAGAATATGACAGTTGGCTTCATATGGGTGATAACTATGTTTCAGATGTCCAAAATCCATTAAAACTAGGTATGCACGCCTATCATTATTTAAAAGTTAATGACCGTAGCCATTTTGTCAATGAAAGTGGCACTTTAGAAGAGAGTATCTTAAAAGGTATCATAGAAAATAGGCTTTATACTTCTTTGGAAGAATTAACCTCATGGCAACAATTTGGTATTAAATGCGTTTCGCCTATTTATTATGGTTTTACTAATTGGATTTATCAGTTAACGAAGCATAAAGATAATATTTATTTCTTAGCGCGTGATGGGTATGCGATGAAAGAAATTTACGAAAAATTTAAAGAAAAATTAAATAAAGACATGGATACCTATTATCTTTATTGTTCTAGAGCCTCTTATCAAAATCCAACACTTGTTTATTGTGAAAAAGAATTTGCTTTAGAAATACTTACCCGTTATAATGCCGATTTAAATCAAAAATTAAAAGTAAAGGCTATTTTAAAGGCGGTTGGTTTAGAAGATAAAGATTATAGTAAAGTATTGAAACGTTTTGATATTACTTTGGATACCATTTTAGCTCCTGATAATATTAATCGAGTAAAAAAGTTTTTAGGCTATATTTATGGCGATATTAAAGATTCTTTAAATGTCAAAAAAAATCTAGTTGTAAAATACTTACATCAAATGAAAATGGATACTTATGAAAATGTTAATCTTGTTGATGTCGGTTGGGCAGGAAGTACGCAGTTTTCTTTAAATAAACTTTTACCTGATGTCGAATTTTCAGGATACTATTTTGGAACTTTAAAATCTATGTACGATAATGTTAAATATAATTCCTTTGGATATGCTTTTGATTCAGAAGAACCTCGTGAAACTTTCTTGAAAATAAATCGTAATATCATGATGTATGAATTTATTGTCTCGGCTTCTCATGGGAGTACAAAAGGCTTTAAAAAAGAAAAAGAGGGAGTAAAACCTATTTTAGGGGACAACAGTATGAATGAAAAATACATTAATGAGTTTCAAAGTAGTGCCATAGAAATCTGTGATGAATATTTAAAATACTATGATGAACTTAAATATCTAGAGGCTCCTCTTGCTATTCGTAATTATGAAAAATTCATTAATGAAAAAAATTATGCTGATTTAAAAATGTTTCGAGATATTGTTGAATCTGTTGGTTATGATAATCAAAAAATTCATTTTGTGCCCACTTATACTAAAGAACAAATTAAAAGTAACTTAGCTAATTTTTATAAAGAAATTGATAAATCTTTATGGAAAGATACTTTCTTTATCGAGGATATGGACGAGGAAGAATTTAATCATTTTAAAAAAGAATTATTTAGTCGCAAGGCCAAAATAAAATGTCTGGCTAAATCATTCCGTTTAAGAGATATTCCTCGTTTGCTTCGTTATCCAAGAACAACACTACGTAAAATAAAAAGTATTTTAAAATGAAAGAGGGATACTTATGAAGCTAAGAGGTGACAAGGTAAAACGTTTAGGTCTTTTCGTTTTTTATGATGAAGATTCTATCGTGGATGATTATGTTTTGTTTTTACTTGCTGATTTACAAAAAAGTTGTCAAGATATCATTGTTATATGTAATGGAAAAGTAAATAAAGAGGGATTAAAACGGCTAAAATGGTATGCTAAGAAAATTATTGAAAGGGAAAATAAAGGTCTTGATGCTGGGGCTTTAAAAGAGTATTTTACTACGTATAAAGACTATTTAAAGTATGATGAAGTTGTTATTTTAAATGATACTTTCTTTGGACCGTTTTCTTCATTCACTAAAGTCTTTAAAAAGATGCAGTCGAAAGATATTGATTTTTGGGGTCTTACTTTAGGGCACCCCCAGAAAGATGGCTATCATCTTTTTAAAGAAGGCATTCCAGAACACATTCAAACATTTTTCTTAGTTTTAAGAAAGAATGTTTTAGAAAGTTCGCCTTTTAAAGATTATTGGCAAAATTATTCAATAAAAGAAAAAGATACTTTTCAAAAAGTTGTTACAGGCCATGAAATAACTTTTACAAGTTATTTAAAAGAGGCCGGTTTTAAATATGATGCGTATATAAAAGAAGATAACGTTTCACCTTATTACTGGCAAAACTATAATAATTATGCTTACAATACCGTAAATCAGATTATTGCTAAGCAGGCTTTATTTATTAAAAGGAAAACGGTTGTATCGAAAAGAGAAGAGGTTTTATATTTAACCGATGAACCCGATTTAAAAACATCTCTTTCATATATTGCTTTAAAAACACCTTATGACATGCGTCTTATCTTTCAAAATATCTTACGAAGATACTCTTTAAATGATGTGATGAAATCAATTGGTAAGTTTAAAATTATTTTACCCACTCCAAAGATTTTTTCATCCTATACTTTTCTTCTTTTTATAAATGATGTTTATGTGGCTTCTAAAATAGAAAAAAATTTAGAAAACACACTTATTTATACGACTGAAAAAGAGGTTTATGACAATTTAAATAAAAGAAATATTTCTGTTACGTTATGTGCAAACTCTTTAAAGGAAACCTTTTTAACTTCTTTAAAGAGTCTTTCTACACCTTACCTTGGGGTCGTTTATCTTCCTAAGAATAACGACATTACCTTACTTGGAGAAGCTACTTTCAATAATGCTTTTGAAAATCTAATGGGCATGGGTTCTTCCACATATGTTCAAGGTATTTTAAAACTCTTTATGGAAGATGAAAATTTAGGTATGGTTTATGCACCCAATAATTATCATCACGATAATTTTATTAAAAATTTAAGATGGACTGAGGAAGAAAAAGCTTTTTTTATAAAAAACTATCCGTCTTCAAAAGAAGATGATATTCCTTTTATTAAAACAACCGCTTGGCTTATAAAAAAAGAGACTTTAGAAAATATGGATTTCACACCTTTTAAAGCTTTGGATGACGATACTTTTATGAGGTTTCTCGCGGACTTCTTATGTTATTTTGAAGCTTTGCAATACAAATATAGTCTTCTTGTTTTAAATACGTGTTATGCTGAACAAAGAATCAATGATATGGAAGATATTTATGAAAAAACGTATGCTGCTTTAGATAAAAAAGGCTTAAATGCTTTAAACTATAATGAAGCTTTAAGAAATGTTCGTAAAAGAAAGACCATATACGAAAGAATAAAAGGATTTTTAAAATGGAAATTAAGAGGTAGATTATGAGTTTGAAAAAATTATTAGCCAAACAAGAAATAAGATTTTTAATGGTAGGGGTTTTAAATACGATAGTAGGTTATGGCCTTTATGCCTTGTTCTTGGCTTTAAATATTAATTATTTAGTCGCGAATACCATGTCGACAATTTTGGGTGTTTTACATAGCTATATGTGGAATCGTTTCTACACTTTTAAAAGTAAAGAAAAAGCTTTTCAAGAGTTTCTAAAATTTAGTTTAGTGTATTTAGTAAGTTATCTTCTTGGAACGCTTACCTTGTTTATCATGAAAGATAAATTAGCCTTAAGTCCTTATATTGCTGGATTTGTTAATTTATTTTTTACTACTCTTATTAGCTTTTTTGGTCACAAGTACTTTAGCTTTAAAAGTGGCACGATAGACAAAAAAAATTTAAAAAATTATTTAATTCCTATAGGTTTATTTATTATCAGTTTTTTATTTTTATATAGTTATCATGGTATTAATGATTTTACCGATGAAGCTGATGCCATTTTAGGAGCGATTATGTTAAGTAAAGGAAAATTTATTTATACGGATTTTGCTTCCCAACATTTACCTTTTACTTATTTTTTCCTTTATCCCTTAGCTAAATTAGGTATTACCTCTGGTTTAGGTTTTCGTCTGGGGCTTTACTTTATTTTAAGTAGTTTCTTTACCTTTATTTATGTCAGGTATCAAAAATACTTTGGAAAAATTCCTCTTTTGCTGTATCCATTTTTATACATCATCTTTATGGCTTTTCCTAATTATTTATCTGGAACCATTGTCTCTGAACAATTTGTTTCCCAGTTTCTAGTGATTCTTTTTTTAGAAATTTTACTCTTTTATAAAAAACGAAAATTAAGTACGACATCTAAAATATTGATTCCTACGCTTATGGTTTTATCTATAGGATCTTCTTTTATATCAATCATCCCTTGTTTCATCCTTGTTTTATCCTTTTTATATTTAGATATTTTATTTTATTCTAAAGAAAACAAATTTTCTTTAGGTAAATATTTAAACCATTTCTTTAAAGAATATTACAGCATTTTCCTTGTCGGGTTAGGACTTGTTATCCTTTTCGTGGGGTATCTTTATTTAACCGGCACTTTAGAAGAATGCTACCTACAAGCCTTTAAGCTAAATACAGAGATTTATTCTAAATACAACGGATATTCTTCTAATCCTTTTAAAACGATTTTATTAATTATTCCGAAATATTTTTTAAGTCTTAAAGATTATTTAAATATTCACGCCAATTCTCTTTGTTATTTAACTTTAGTTTTAGGTGCCCTTTTATTTACTTATGAGGTTTCTAAAAAGGATAAAGTCTTCGCCCTTTTAAGCTTCCTTTTTGTTTTACTTGGTGCCAATAGAACTTTTACGGATTTTCATGCCCTTCCTTATTTTGCTTTAGCGTCTCTTTGTCTTTCCCTTGTTTTTCCAAAATACGATAAGAAAAAACAAACGGTTTTATTATTACTCATCTTATGTTTATTTGCCAAAAAATGTGGCAGTAATTTCAGTACGTATTTACTTCCTAAACCAGTTGATACTTATTACTTAAATGTGATTTCAACTTTAAATGATACGGATGAAATATTACATGTGGATATTAATACGATGGCCTATATTCATGAAGGTAAATTACCTTATGGTAGGTTTGCTAGTATGGTGCCATGGTATGCCGAAGCCTATGAAGAAGAGTATTTAAATATCATTAAACAAAATCCTACGGATATGCTTATTTATAACCCTTATAATGAAATTTGGAATTATAAATTTAAAGACTTTATTCCTAATATTAATAATTATATTGTATCGAATTATACTTACATTGGTATTGGCGATATCTGGGTTAAGAAAAACAAAGAAGTAACCGCGGGAGATAAACTTTTAATGGATTTACCGGAATATAACAATGGCTTCTATAGCCAAAATATTTTCCATTTACAAAATAATATGGTTATAGAAGAAATAACACCGAAGGCCAATGTTTCTAAACTGGCTTTGAAATTTGCTACTTATGACCGTGCCAATTACTCTGTTTTAAATATTAATGTTTATGATGAGTTTGGTAATACTTTATATAACAACAAGATATCTTGTCTTACTCTTGTTAATAATGGTTATTATTTCTTAGACTTTACCGATAATCCTTTAAAAGAAAGGCAAAAGTATTTCTTAGAAATAACCCCATTAAATACGAATCAAACGGATTATGTGGGAATATATAAAGTGACGGATGAATTTAATTATGATAATAATGAATTAGAAATTAATGGTTTTAAACAAAATGAAGATTTAGTAATGGAGATGTATTATGAAAAAGAAAACAATTAGTATTATGGTTCCTACCTATAATGAAGAAGAAAATGTCGAATTAATGTATGAAGCTTTGAAAAATATTTTTACGACGGAGCTTAAAAAATACAATTATGAGATTTTATTTATTGATAATAAATCTAAAGATAAAACAAGAGAGCTTTTAAGAGATATTTGTAAGAAAGATAAAAATGTTAAGGCCATCTTTAATGCTCAAAACTTTGGCCAATTTAATAGTCCTTATTATGGTCTTATTAGTACAACAGGAGATTGTACAATTTCTGTGGCTGCTGATTTTCAAGATCCTGTGGAAATGATACCTAAGTTTGTTAAAGAATGGGAAAACGGTTATAAAATTGTTATCGGTATTAAAAATAAAAGTGAAGAAAGTAAACTGGTTTATGCTCTTAGAAGCCTTTATTATAAAATGATAAAGAAGTTTTCGGAAGTAGAACAAATCGAGCATTTTACTGGCTTTGGACTTTATGATAGAGAATTCATTGAAGTTTTAAAAAACTTAGATGATCCAGATCCTTATTTAAGAGGTATTGTGGCTGAGCTTGGTTTTGAAAGAAAAGAAATACCTTTTACTCAGCCAAAAAGAGAAAGAGGGAAGTCTTCAAACAATTGGTATCGTTTATATGATGCTGCGATGCTTGGAATTACCTCTTATACAAAAATTGGTTTAAGATTGGCTACAATTGTCGGTTTTGCCATTTCCTTAATCTCTATTGTTGTTGCCTTTGTTTATTTAATATTAAAACTATGTCATTGGAATTCTTTCCAGGCTGGCATCGCACCCATTATAATAGGTGTTTTCCTTCTTGGCGGTATGCAAATATTCTTTATTGGTTTTTTGGGAGAATATATTTTGAATATTAACCAACGTATTATGCATCGTCCTTTAGTTGTTGTAGAAGAAAGATTGAATTTTGAACCAAAGAAGGAAGCCAAAAATGAAAAAGAAGATTAGTGTTATTGTTTCTTGTTATAACGAAGAAGAATCTCTTCCTTTGTTTTATAAAGAGATGGTAAAAGTCATGACATCAATGAAAGATAACGACTTTGAACTTATCTTTGTTAACGATGGGAGTAAGGATAAAACTCTAGAAGTCATTAAAGCTTTACGGAATAAAGATGAGCGTGTTCGTTATGTTTCTTTTTCACGTAACTTTGGAAAAGAAGCGGCGATGATGGCAGGGCTTGATTATGCTAAAGGAGATTACCTCACCTTTATGGATGCCGATTTACAAGACCCTCCTTCCATGCTTCCTTTGATGCTCGACATTTTAGAGAATGAGCATTATGACTGTGTTGGGACAAGAAGAGTCACGAGAAAAGGAGAGCCAGTTATCAGAAGTTTTTTTGCCCGCCTCTTTTATAAGCTAATCAATCATTTAAGCAAAGTAGAGATGGTGGATGGGGCAAGAGACTACCGTTTAATGACGAGAAAGGTCGCTGAAGCCATCAAAGAATGCCGAGAATACAATCGTTATTCAAAAGGTCTTTGGAGTTTTGTCGGCTTTAAAACAAAGTGGTTAGAATTTAAAAATGTAGAAAGAGTTGCTGGCGAGACGAAATGGTCTTTTTGGAAGTTATTCAAATATGCCATTGAAGGTATTGTTGCTTTTACAACCGCCCCTTTAACTCTTGCTGCCTTTTTAGGCATCCTCTTTTGTTTTATTGCATTTATGATGATTCTCGTTATTATCTTTAAAACCCTTGTTTTTGGAGACCCCGTAAGTGGTTGGCCAAGTCTTGCTTGTATCATAATATTTGTCAGTGGTATTCAACTTTTCTTTATGGGAATCTTTGGAGAATATCTCGCTAAAACCTATTTAGAAACGAAAAAAAGACCCATTTATATTGTTTCTGAAACGGACAAAGAAAAATCTTAAAAAGTGCTTGACAAACCATAACCTATCGGTTAGTATATTAACTACCAATTCACTTTTGAAGGCGAATTGGTGCTAGTATCACACTAGTCAACCCCTTTTTATTCTTTTACGAGAGGCTATTTAGTCTCTCCATTTTTTTTGCAATTGATAAAACAAATGTTCTTATGTTATACTCAAGAAAAAGGCGGGATAAAATGAACCTAGAACAGTTAAAAAATGTAAGTACAGTACATCTTCAATACTTAAAAAATCATTCTATTATAACCTGCGAAGATTTACTTACTTTTTATCCATATCGTTATCAAGTTTTAAATCCTAGTTTACTTACGGAAACCGAAGAGGTGTTATCTTTAAATGCCAAAGTCGTAACGATTCCTACGATTACTTATGTAAAAAGTAAATTAAATGTTTTACGTTTCAAAGCCCTCGTTCAAAATAAAATGATTAATGTTTCTCTGTTTAATCGGGCTTTTTTAAAAAGAAATTTACAACCTCAGAAAGACATTATTTTAATTGGTAAATATAATGCACGTTTAAACTCTTTCACGGCTAGTGAAATCAAGATGGGAACATTAGAAGAAACTAAAATAAATCCTTTATATCACACCGTAAAAGGCCTTAATAATAATGCTCTTATAAAAGACATAAAAAGCGTTTTAGAAGAATATCCTATAAAAGACAACTTGCCAGATTACTTAAAAGAAAAATATCATCTTTGTTCTTTAAAAGAGGCCTATGAAAAGATTCATTTTCCAAAAAACAAAGAAGATTTACAAATGGCCAGAAGAAGACTTATTTTTGAAGAACTTTTTGAATTTATGTTTAAAATAACGTTTTTAAAAAGCTTAAATCAAATCGGTAAAGGTCTTTCGAAAAATTATGACGAGAAAAAAGTAGCTTATTTTTGCCAACATTTGCCTTTTAATCTAACGCATGACCAAGAACAGACTATTAAAGAATGTTTAGAAGATTTAAAAAGTAATAAACGTATGAACCGGCTTTTGCAAGGAGATGTGGGTTCGGGTAAAACCGTCGTCGCGACCGTTTTGTTATATGCCAATTTCCTTGCTGGTTATCAAGGCGTTTTTATGGCACCAACCGAGATTTTAGCTACCCAGCATTTTTTAAATATGCGGGCGCTATTTGCTAACACAGACATACAGATAGATTTGTTAGTAGGAAGTTTAAGTAAGAAAGAAAAAGAAAATATTTTAAAACGCGTCGCGAATCATGATATTGATATTTTAATTGGCACCCATGCTGTTTTAAACGAAAAGTTAACGTTTTCCCATCTAGGCTTTATTGTAACCGATGAACAACACCGTTTTGGTGTCTGTCAAAGAGAAATTTTACAACGTAAAGGAAGATACCCTGACATGCTTTTCATGAGTGCAACACCTATTCCAAGAACGTATGCTCTTACTTTATATGGTGATATGGATACCTCCTTTATTAAAGAAAAGCCCCAAGGAAGAAAAGATGTCATTACTAAAGTTGTTTTAGAAAAAGATTTAAAACGTGTTTTACAAAACACGTTAGAAGAAATTAAAAAAGGCCACCAAGTTTATGTCGTAGCCCCAATGATAGATGATAACGAAGAAACAACCTTAAAAAACGTCTTTCTTTTAAAAGAAAAATTTGATTTAGCCTACCATTCTAAAGTCCCTATTGGGATTTTACATGGGAAAATGAAAAAAGAAGAAAAAAACGAAGTCATGAATGCCTTTAAAAACAACAGTTTAAAAATTCTTATTTCCACTACTGTTATAGAGGTAGGTGTCGATGTTTCAAACGCGACCGTGATGATTATTTTTAATGCGGAGCGTTTTGGGCTCGCTACTTTACATCAGTTAAGAGGAAGAGTCGGAAGAAGTAATCTAGATTCTTATTGTTATCTCGTTTGCAACGAGAAAAAAGACCGCCTTCTAGTTTTAGAAGAGAGTAGTGATGGCTTTTATATCAGCGAAAAAGACTTTGAATTTCGAGGCGAAGGTGATTTATTCGGTATTAAACAAAGTGGTGATATGAGCTTTAAAATCGCTAATTTAAAGCGTGATTATCAGGCCCTTCTTCTGGCCAAAAAAGAAGCTCAAAATTTTGTTCTTAACAAACTTTACACTGATCGACAGCATTATGAAGAAATTATTCACAAAATCAATTTTACTAATTGACGAAGTAAAAAGATTATAGTACACTTTATATAGTGTAGTTCGAATAAACTACACTGGTATACATTCACGATCACTTCTGAGTGTATATCAACAAACCCCCTGTGAGAGCGTATGCTCTCTTTTTTGATGTTAAACAATAAAAAGACCAAAAGAAAATAAAATATAAGAAATTAAAATCTAATGCAGATAGTAATCTTTTCTTCTTTAAAAGAAATAGGTAATGCCATGCGAGTATAGGTAATATTTGTCAAACATTTGCTGGAAATCATGTATAAAAAGGTATTGAAGAAAAAATTATTAGCAATGATTTGATTATGAAATTTTTAAACTAAAGTATAATTGTAATTTGATATAGAAAATAATTAAAGAGCGAGATGTAAGTTTTAAAATCAAAGTTAATGATGTAAAAAAAATAAGCCCTTTTAAGGCTTAATTTTGGATAGTTACATATTATTTTTTAGGTTTAAAATTTCTTCTTTACTTAGTTTGGAAGCAATCATTATTGTTTCTAGTGGAGTATTTAACTTTAAAAGATCTTTAGCTACTTCAATGCTTCGTTCTTTTTTGCCAATATCAATGGCTTCTTTAATCTCCGTGTTATGGCATTTTTCTTCATCTTCTTCTTTGGTCATGTAACTAAAAAAATCAGGGTTTTCATTTACTTTTTTAACTTCTTTCATAAATTTTCTTACCTTTCCATCACTTGCTAATTTTGCTAAGTCTTTTTCATTTAAATCAAGCATAATTAAATACTTGAATTTCTGAATGTTTACTTCGTCTTTAGCATACCAATAATTTAAGACTTTGTCCATATTCCATTCAACAATTTTAAAGTTACGAACAAAGTTTTTCTCACCATCATTCAAAGTATAAATTCGACATATTTTATTATCTTTCTTATTCATACCATAAGTAAGATTTAATTGAATGATTAAAGTATCTTCACTGTAGGAATCACCTTTTAAAGTATAACGACTATAAACATTACATAAAAAGGCTAAATTTCTTGTATGAAGGTAATCTTTTGGCTCTGAGTTAATCTCAATACCAATGTAACCATCACTTGTTTTTAAAAGGAGGTCACAATACTTTTTACGAGTATTAATATTACCTTGAAGAGTTTCCACATTAAGCCTTTGAATCTCATAAACTTTAAGGCTTAAAGTAAGTTCTAGTAAAGTTACTAATAAATCCTCATTTTCTTCTTTTAAAAAGACTTCTTTAAATGTTCTGTCGTAACGACAACTGTAAAATTTTTTTGTTTCTAATTCTGTTAACATATCTATTATCCGTTTCTAAGAAAGATAACTTTGCTAGCCTTAAATTATCCTTCTACTTATATATACAAAAAAAATCTTTGATTTCCTTTTTTTTATGATAAAAATCGTTCATCAAAATTCGACAAATATTTTAATATATTTAAAAAAGCCCTTTTAAGGCTTAATTTTGGATAATTACATATTATTTTTGAGGTTTAAAATTTCTTCTTCAGATAACTTTGATATCTTTATAATATCCTTCATAGGCATGTTACTTTTTAACATTTCCTTTGCTATATTCTCATAGGCTTCTTTTTTTCCAGCTTCTGTTGCTTCTTTAATTTCAGTGTTATGGCACTTTTCTTCATCTTCTTCTTTGGTCATGTAATTAAAAAAATCAGGATTTTCATTTACTTTTTTAACTTCGTTCATAAATTTTCTTACCTTTCCATCACTTGCTAATTTTGCTAAGTCTTTTTCATTTAAATCAAGCATAATTAAATACTTGAATTTCTGAATGTTTACTTCGTCTTTAGCATACCAATAATTTAAGACTTTGTCCATATTCCATTCAACAATTTTAAAGTTACGAACAAAGTTTTTCTCACCATCATTCAAAGTATAAATTCGACATATTTTATTATCTTTCTTATTCATACCATAAGTAAGATTTAATTGAATGATTAAAGTATCTTCACTGTAGGAATCACCTTTTAAAGTATAACGACTATAAACATTACATAAAAAGGCTAAATTTCTTGTATGAAGGTAATCTTTTGGCTCTGAGTTAATCTCAATACCAATGTAACCATCACTTGTTTTTAAAAGGAGGTCACAATACTTTTTACGAGTATTAATATTACCTTGAAGAGTTTCCACATTAAGCCTTTGAATCTCATAAACTTTAAGGCTTAAAGTAAGTTCTAGTAAAGTTACTAATAAATCCTCATTTTCTTCTTTTAAAAAGACTTCTTTAAATGTTCTGTCGTAACGACAACTGTAAAATTTTTTTGTTTCTAATTCTGTTAACATATCTATTATCCGTTTCTAAGAAAGATAACTTTGCTAGCCTTAAATTATCCTTCTACTTATATATACAAAAAAAATCTTTGATTTCCTTTTTTTAATTGATTAAATATTAATATTTTTTAAAATTTTTAAAAAGTTAACGTATAATTTACACTTTTTGACAGATAAAAAATAATGATGAAATTATCAATTTCTAAAAAAGAACTGTTCATTTAAAAAAGGTTATGTTATAATTTCGATAGGATGGTAGAGAGATATGAAGAATGTGAAAAATAGTTTAAGTTTTCAGAATATATTTAAAAGAGAAACTAAATTAGCAAGTTATATTATTGTTTGTATGACAATTGTGGTTATAAGTTTATCTTATGCAATGTTTTTTAAAGTAGAAGGAAATTCTAATAATCAAGAAGTAGTTGCGGGAGAGTTTAAATTTACATATAGTAACGGAACTACCATAACTAACGCTAATAACGCAAAATGCTTTTTACCATATACAGCTGATGAAGCAAGTTTAGTTGTTACAGAATGTTCTTATCAATTAAATGTTCAAAATACAAGTGCCTTAAAAGCTAATTATACTCTTAGTTTAGTAGCACAAGCAGGTAATGCCTTAGAAGCTACTAAATTAAAAGTTATTTTAAAAAAACAAAATGGAACAGCGATGGATGTTGTAAGTGGATATCCTAAAAAAGTAAGTGAATTAACAAATAATGTTTTAGTAACAGAATCATTAGAGCCAAAAGAAACAGTTGTTTATTCTGTTCAACTTTATTTTGATGATACTTCTTTTATAGATGGTGATGCGTCAAAAGCAATTAATTATAAAATAGTAGGCTCTGGTTTAGTAGATGAAGCAAATCAAGATGTTACTACGGTTCCGCCACCAGCAACTGAAACAATTACAACATTAGTAAGTGGAGCAAATAAATCATCCACAGATGTTTATACTGTTCCAAATAAAACAAGTGATAGCTGTACTTATACCTTAGCCTATGATGGAACAACAGATAACAATTTAAGATATGTAGGAGCTAATCCTTGTAACTATGTCAAAGTAGATAACGAAATTTGGCGTATTATAGGTGTTATGAATAATATAGATGATGGCACAGGAAAAAAAGAAACAAGAGTAAAATTAATAAGAAATGAGTCAATAGGAGCATATTCATGGGACTCTTCAGAATCATCAGCAAATAGTGGTTTTGGTGTCAATGAATGGAGTCAAGCTGATTTAATGAAACTATTAAATCCAGGCTATGAAAGTGAAAGTGTTGGTGGTTCATTATACTACAATAATAGTTCAGGAAACTGCTATTCTGATTGGAAGAATGGCACAAAAGCCTGTGATTTTACTACAACCGGCTTAAAAACAAATTTAAAAAATTTAGTAGGAAACACTTTATGGAATACAGGAACAAATGGTACAAATGATTGGCTGTCGGCAAGTAATGGATTAGCAAGTCATTTTTATAGTTACGAAAGAAGTAGCAATAATGGAAAAATATGTACGTCAGGCACACAGTGTAATGATATGGTAACAAGAACAACGACATGGAAAGGTAAAATAGGTTTAATGTATCTAAGTGATTACGGTTATGCGACAAGCGGAGGTACTAGTATGAAAAGAGCCAGTTGTTTAGCCAAAGAGTTATATGGCTGGGAAGAAGCAAGTGATTGCTATAATAATGATTGGCTTTATAATTCAAGCAATTGGCAATGGACGATTTCTCCGGAAGCGGTCTATTCGAGTGCTTACCGTGTGTTCAATGTCCGCAGCGCTGGCTTTGTCAATGCCATCCCAGCCTCCGATGCCGGTTTGTTGCGCCCTTCGGTATATCTGATATCGAAAACGTCGATTTTAGGCGGAGAAGGGACCCTTGAAAATCCTTACGAAATTGGGTAGCGTGAAAGAGGAAGGCTCGCCGCTGGGGTTTATGACCAGCCGAGCCCGATGAAACAAAAGAGCAATCAGGAAGACATTAGACGTAAGAAAAAGCTTCAGTTCAAGTCCAAACTTCTCAAACAAAGAGAAGTTTGGACAAAGTCTTGGTGGACCTTGTCAAGAGTGGTGTGTAAATTTTTATAATTTTTTAAATTGTCAAAGAGCATGAACTAGTATTTTTGAAAGAAAAGTACTAGTTTTTTATATGTCGAGATACTTAGTAAAGCGTTCTTTATAAATCTCAGAAAGCTGAATTTCAATTTTATTCCAGTTGGGAATAGGTTTTTTCCATTTTTCTTCTAATTCTTCTACTCTTAAAAATAATATTTTGTAAACAGAATTTACAGATGCAAATGAATCTTTACCATTAGTAACTTTTCTAAGTGCTGAATTAACAGATTCTATGGCATTAGATGTATATATCGCTTTTCTTATTTCATCAGGCACTTCAAATAATGGCTCTAAATATTTCATATCTTCTTCAACTTTTTGAGTAACTTTTGTTAAAGATGAAAATTTATCTTTAAAGTTTTCTAATTCTAACTGGGCAACTTTTAAATTAGAAGCTGTGTATATTTTTTTGAAATTTCGAATAACTTCACTTGCCTGTTTTTTAGGGCAAATTTTATATGAATTTCTTGTTAAATGAACAACGCATCTTTGAGCCTGTGTTTTAGGATATACTGTTTCTAAAGAGCCTTTAAAACCAGCAATACCATCACATGTAGAATAAAGAATATCTTTGACACCACGTTTTTTTAAATCTTCAAAAACAGTTGTCCAAAAAGAAGCAGATTCTGTTTTATCACACCAAATTCCCAGCATTTCTTTTATGCCTTGAGCATTTACGCCAATAATGACATAAAAAGCTTTCTTTTCACTTTTTAAATCTTCTGTAACAGGAATATATAAGCGATCAGCATATATAAAAGCATAAAAGGATTTTAAAGGTCTATTTCGCCAGTTATCAACAACTTCTGTTATTGTATTTACAAATGTTTGAACTTGATCTTTATAAATCTCAACTCCATAAATTTCTTTTAAAAGACTTGAAATATCTCGATAACTCATTCCTTTAGCACATAAAGATAAAACAATATCTTCGAACTTACCAAGACGATTTTCTCCTTTTGGTATAATAACGGGTTCAAATTCACCATTTCTATCTCTAGGTGTTTTTATTTCAATAGCTCCATACCTTGTATGAACTTTTTTTTGTTTTACAATAACCATTTCTAGAATTTTCATTATCTTTTTTATGTTCATATTTTTCATAGTCCAACATATTAGACAATTCGGCATCGAGCATTTTTTGATAAAGTGGTTGAACTAAATT
>CAKOOQ010000022.1 GCA_934098555.1 uncultured Bacilli bacterium | reverse complement strand
TCTGTCCTATATATTTTTGAATCACTCAAATTATTTAATACTTCTTTATTGGGATGACCATATCTGTTGTTTTTGCCAACACTAATTATTGAATATTTTGGATTGATTTCATTTATAAATTCTTTACTACTACTTGTTTTACTTCCATGGTGTCCAATTTTTAATACATCAATACCAGATATATTATATTTATTTAATATGTCTTTCTCTTTTTCTACTCCAGCGTCTCCCATAAACATAAACTTATAACCATCAAGTTCAGTATAAATAACATTTGAATTATCATTTTCATTATCATAAAGTTTCGTTTGTAAAAAAAATAATTTGTTATTATCTATATTTAATTTTTTAAGACATGAATAATATTTAATTTTCTTTTTGTCTAATACTTTAATTAATTCTTTTTCCAATTCATTAAACTCTCCACAATTGAAAATAACTTTTTCTACTTTAAAGTTATCTACAAGATTTATTGCTTCTCCCATATGGTCGTAGTCGCCGTGTGTAATAATAAGATAATTTATTTTCGAAACACCCAAGGAATGCATAAAACGGACTAAATTTGTTGAAAGATAACTTTTTTTACTCCCCACCTTCCCACCGGTATCGATTAAAATGGCTTCTTTATGATGCGGCGTTAAAAGAAAAGTGGCATCGCCTTGACCAACATCCAAGTAATAAACGGATAACGAAGAATCTAAATACACCAATAGTTTTAATAAAATAAGCGCGGTCATAATAAGAGTAAAAAAAAGTTTTTGCCTTTCTTTGGAAGACAACATAAGAAGGATTAAGCCAAAAAGAAAAACAGCATACCATAAGGGCATTTTAGGTATAACAATAAGGCCAAAGGTGATGTGACTGCAAAAAGTATTTAATGTTTCAAAAATTTGAATAACTAAAGAAAAAAGAGGATTTAAAAAAGGTAGCACAACACTTAAAAAGCAAAGAGGAAATAAAAGAAAAGTAACAAGAGGAATGAAAAGAAGATTAAAGAAAAAAGAACATAGATTTATTTCATAGAAATAAAGACCCATGATAGGCAAAGAAGCAAGCAAAGAAACAAACGAAGATTTTAGAAGAGATAAAATATAATGTGAGGATGGTCGAAGAAAAGATAATGAAAAAGAAATACCAAAAGAAAATAAAAAGGAAACTTGATAAAGAAAATAAGGCTGATAAATTAGTAATAATAATCCAACAAGGATAAGACAGGTCCGTCTTTCAAGACCAAGATTATACTTTTCACTTAATTGATATAAATAATAAACACCAATGACTCTTATGATAGAAACTGTAAAATTAGTAAGAAAAGCATAGAAAAGTAAAAACAATCCTAAAAGGCAAGAAGATACTTTGCTTTTTCTTTTAAAGAGTCTTTCATAAAGAGTTAGAAAAAAACTTACATGCATACCAGATACGGCAAATAAGTGACCAATTCCATTTTGATTTAAGCTATCCTTATCTAAAGTACTGGTATCTCCAAAAAGAAAAGCTTGATAATAAGAAGACGAAGAAAAACCTTTAAGATAAGAAAGAAGACGATTTTTTATTTGATAAATAAAACGAGGAGGGTCTAAAATTTCCAAACTATCTACTTTTAGCACATAAAAAATATTTTGTTGTTGTAAATAACCTCGATAATCAAACGTATTAAAGATAGAGGCTTTATTTGGCGTATCAAACTTACCTTTTAAATGAAGTGTTTGGTCTATTTTTAATATCTTGGCATAAGTTTCTTTTTCGATTTCATTTTTAAAATAGTAATAAGCTATCACCGTTTCTTTATTTTTCACTTTTAGGGATAAAAAGTCCTCTTCAACTTTAAAAGAAACGATTCTTCCTGTAAATTCTCGGTCACTTTCTTGATATTTGCTATGAGGCGGAAAACAAGAAAGCAAGAAAAAGCGACTTAAAAAACAGAGAAAAAGAAAGAGGAAGAAAAATTTAAAGGCTAATATATGGGACCAATTTTTCATAAACAGCTTCACCGATGCCTTTAATATTTTTCAATTCCTCAAGTTCTTTAAAAAGACCACAGGTTTCACGATATTCAATAATAAGTTTGGCCTTGGCTTCGCCGATACTTGGTAAAGTAAGTAACTCTTCTAAAGTGGCCGTATTTAAAGATATTTTAGTACTTGTTTTGACATCACTACTCATTTCTAATGATGTTTTTTGTTTTTTTTCTTCTTTAACTTCTTCTTTCGTAAAAACGGTGATAACCATCTCGGCACTTACCTGCTTACTTAAATTAAGATTGCTCGTGTCAGCACTTTCTAAAAGGCCACCAGCAAGAGTGATAACATCATTTACTATCATGCTTTTTTCTACCTTATAAACACCAGGTGATACCACAGCCCCTTTAATATCTACCATAAATTCTTTTTCTTCTGCCTCTAATTTAGTAGAAGTTTCACTTGGGCACGTAAACGATTCGGAAGCATCACCCTCATTTAAGTAAAAGCCAAAGAAACCGGCTAGAAAAAGAAAGACAAAGAAAAGAGTACAAAAAAGTTTGTGATTCTTACAAAACAAAAGAGTTTCATCCATAGCATTTCTCCTTTCTAAGGAGGAAAAAAATTATCCTCCTACTTATATATTCAAAAAAAATCACCGATTTCCTTTTTTTTCGGTGATTTTTTACATTTTATTTACATTTTTTTAAAGGTCCCAATGCCAATTAGTAACCTCGTCTAAATCTTTACCATATTCTCGGATATAGACTTCATGTTTTTTTAATTGCTCATTACAATAGGTTTTTAAGGCAAACGTATCGAATTCTGGAAGATATTTTAAAGCGAGTAAAATCAAGTGATAACGATCTAGCTTATTTTGAACTCGCATATCAAAAGGTGTCGTGATAGTTCCCTCTTCCATATAGCCCCTGACATGGATATTTTGGTTCGTTCTTTTATAAGTAAGCTCATGAATGACATTAGGATAACCATGGAAAGCAAAAATAACAGGTTTGTTTTTCGTAAAAATGGCATCAAATTCTTTGTCAGTTAAACCATGCGGATGATTTTCATGACTTTCTAGTTTCATTAAATCAACCACATTAACAACTCTTACTTTTAAATTAGGTAGCCAATGTCTTAAAATACTTGTCGCCGCCATAACTTCAAGAGTCGGGGTATCCCCGGCACAAGCTAAAACAACATCGGGATTATTATCTAAATCGTTACTGGCAAAGCCAAAGATACCAAGACCTTTTTCACAATGCCGAATTGCCTCTTTCATACCTAACCACTCTGGTCGTGGATGTTTACTGGCAATAATTAAGTTAATATAATTTTCACTTTTTAAACAATGATCCATCACAGAAATTAAGGTATTGGCATCACACGGCAAATAAATGCGGGCAATCGAAGATTTCTTAGTTAAAATATGATTAATCATACCCGGATCTTGATGTGTGTAGCCATTATGATCTTGTTGCCAGCAATGACTTGTTACAAGTAAATTTAGGCTCGCAATAGGTTTTCGCCAAGCAAGTTCACTAGAAACTTTTAACCACTTAGCGTGCTGACTAATCATGGAATCAACAATTCGCATAAAAGATTCATAACTATGAAAAATACCATGTCGCCCCGTCAAAAGATAACCTTCTAATAAGCCTTCACAAACATGCTCAGATAGCATAGAATCAATCACACGACCTTCGGTACTTAAAAGCTCATCGTCTGCTAAAATTTTACCTTCAAATTGTCTTTTGGTAACTTCAAATACAGAATAAAGACGATTGGATAAAGCTTCATCGGGACCAAAAAGGCGGAAATTAGTTGGATTTAATAAAATAACATCTTTTAAATATCGACCAAGAACTTTCATATCTTCTTTTTCATCATTGCCAGGATAAGGAATGCGTATACCATATTTTAAGATATTGGGAAGTTTTAAAGGCTCTTTTACCAGACCGCCATTTGCATTTTTATTCGCACTCATTCTTCTTTCTTTTATAGGCATCACTCGGTAAGTATCTTTTAATCTTCCTTTTTCATCAAATAATTCTTCTGGATGATAGCTCTTTAGCCACCTTTCTAAAATTTCTAGACTTTCAGGATGATCTTCATTCACCTCGATAGGAACTTGATGAGACCGAAATGAATCTTCAATTTTTTTCCCATCCACTTCTTTAGGACCCGTAAAACCTTTAGGCGTTTTTAAAATAATCATGGGCCAAATAGGTCTTTTTATCACACCTTTTTCTCTTGCTTCTTCTTGGATTAATTTAATTCTTGTGATGACTTCATCCATTACCTGTGCCATTTGTTCGTGGATATTTTCTTCTTTTTTCGAATCAACAATATAAGGTTCCCAACCACACCCCTTAAAGAAAGATAGAAGTTCTTCTTCACTAATGCGTGCAAAGATAGTTGGATTGGCAATTTTATAACCATTAAGATGTAAAATTGGTAAAACAACGCCATCTTTTTGAGCATTTAAAAGTTTGTTACAATGCCAACTCGTAGCAAGAGGTCCCGTTTCGGCTTCCCCATCTCCCACAATTACAGTTGCGATTAAAGATGGATTATCTAAAACAGCGCCAAAGGCGTGAACAAGACTATACCCAAGTTCACCGCCTTCATTAATACTTCCGGGAACTTCTGGTGCCACATGACTAGAAGTTCCACCTGGAAAACTAAAATGTTTTAAAAATTTACGTAAACCTTCTTCATCTTCCGTAAACTCCTTATAACACTCTGTATACGTTCCTTCAAAATAAGACTGCACCATTGCCGATTGTCCAGCATGACCAGGACCCACTACCCACATCATATTTAAATTATATTTATCGATAACACGGTTGCAATGTATATAGCAAAGATTTTGGCCAGGGGCACTCCCCCAGTGGCCCACTAATTTAGTTTTTATATCTGCAAAAGAAAGAGGTCTTCTTAAAAGAGGATTATCTTTTAAATATAAAGCCGCGGCGGATAAATAATTGGAGGCTCTAAAATAACCATCGATTCTTTTTAATTCTTCTTCATTAAGTGTCATTTTCTGCATACTATTACCCTCTCTATCCTATAAACAGTATACAATAATTAAGAAAAAAACACTAGTCATTTTTTGACTTCGTGCTTTTCTTTTTCTTAGGTTCTTCTTTTTCCAATAAATCTCTTATCTCTTCTAAAAGACGAACTTCATCACTTTTTTTAGGCTCAACTTTTTTAGATTCTTCTTTCTTTTCTAAATGTGTCATTTTGTTAATAAATTTAACAAGTAAGAAAATACAAAAAGAAACAATTAAAAAATCAATAACACTTTGAATAAATATACCATATTGAATATTGGCATCCTTAATCGTAATAGATAGACCTGAAAAATCAATACCACCTAAAATAATACCTAATAAAGGAGATAAAATATTATTAACAAGAGAGGTGACAATACTTGAAAAAGCCCCTCCTACAATAACGCCGACAGCAAGGTCTAATACATTACCTCTTTTAATAAACTCTTTAAATTCTTTAATCATATAAAAACTTCCTTTCACATAAAGAATAGCACAGAAATATTAAAAGAAAAAGATATTATTTCTTTGCTATTTTCAGCAATGTTTTAAATGAATAATTTCTAATACCCGTTTTGGTACTTTCTCTTAAAAATTTTCTAATATCTTTAATAATTATTTTTATCATAACTTCTAAAAAATAGTATAAAAAAACTTAGCTAACCATATTAGCTAAGATTATATCACGATGGTCGAGAAGACAGGACTCGAACCTGCGACCCCTTGGTCCCAAACCAAGTGCACTACCAAATTGTGCTACTTCTCGAAATCAAGTGGTGTACCCAAAGGGAGTCGAACCCCTAACCTTTAGATCCGTAGTCTAACGCTCTATCCAATTGAGCTATGGGTACATTTTTCACTTGCATATTGATTATAAACGATGTTAATCAAAAATACAAGCGTTTTTTTTAATTTTCTTCTTTTTGAATATGTAGAACATCTTCATTTTTGTAGAAGCCACATTTTGCACAGGCACGATGAGGTCTTAATGCTTCTCCACATTTTGGACAAGTTTGAATAGCTCCAACTTCTTTCTTTAAATGTGTACGACGCATTCTTTTCTTAGTTTTACTAGTTCTTCTAAAAGGAACAGCAAATAATTGAAGGTTTAGTTTCATAGTTTCACTCCTTTTCCTTATCCAGTAACTCCAATAGAGGAGCTAGTCTTGGATCCATGCTTTTTTCACTCTCATTCCCATTCACTTGATACCCATTACCAACGATATTTAACTCCTCAGATTCGGTATAGCTAATTGGGATTTCCAGTACAATATTTTCCCATAAAACACCCAGAATATCAAGTGTATTTTGTGAATTTTCTAAAAATCTCCCACATATTTCACTTTCCTCAGAAATTTTTTCATTAAAATCCAAGAAAATTGGATAAGATACTTCTTTTAAAGTTCTGGCATCACTTAAAATAAGTGTCACCTTTCCTTTTAAAGTTAAATAATAATCTTGATTCAAATCTTTTTTTATCATAAGAGAAACTGTAAAACAAGGAATATCTAAAATACCGGCCGAAGTATAGACATCCTTGGAAAAATCGACAACGACATCTTGTTTGGTTTCATGAATCAAAAACTTTTGTAAATCCACAATATCACCTTTCTTTTCTGTATTCACATTATACCTTTAAAAATAATTTTACACAAGTCCGAGTTTTTGGTAAACTAAAAAAAGAGGTGGTTTTATGGACGTTATTGGCCTTATTTGTGAGTATTCACCCTTTCACAATGGTCATTTGTACCACATAAATAAAATTAAAGAAAGATATCCCGACTCTCTTCTTGTTTTATGTTTAAATGGTTATTTTTTAGAAAGAGGTCAAATAAGTCTTTTAAGTAAGGAAAGTAAAACGCGTATTGCCCTTTTATATGGAATAGATATTGTTGTCGAACTTCCAGCTTTATACGGCACCCAATCGGCAGATACCTTTGCCGAAAAAAGTATTATTCTCCTTCATAATCTTGGCGTTAAAAAAATCATTTTTGGCAGTGAAACAGAAGACAAAGACCGTTTAAACACTTTAGCTTCATTGCAACTCGAGAAAGACTTTAAATTAGAAAAAAGTAGCTCTTCCTATCCTAAAAGAATAAATGAAGCTTTAAAAGAAGAAGAAACCGTAAAACCAAATGACCTGTTAGCTATTTCTTATATAAAAGCTATTTTAAAAAATCATTATGATATGACCTGGGAAAGCATTTTAAGAACCAATGATTTTCACGATACCAAAGATAATAATCCTATCATCTCTGCATCCAATATAAGAGCACGTTTAAAAAAGAAAGAAGATGTTACCCCTTTTATGCCAAAAGAGTCTTTGACACATCTTCTTCAAATGGATGAAAAACTTTTCTTTCAGTTACTTACGGCGCGAATCTTAACGGATAACGCTTTAGATAGTTATTTAGATGTTACCGAAGGGTTGGATAATAAACTCAAAAAAGAAATGGTATATTCTCATTCTTTTAAAGAACTTTTAGAAAAATTAAAAAGTAAACGATATACCTATAATCGTTTAAACCGGATGCTCATCCATATCTTGCTTGGTATTCAAAAAGAAGATGCCAAAGAGCCTTTATCTTATCTTAAGATTTTAGGCTTTAGAGAAAAAGGTCAAGATTATTTAAAGACTTTAAAACCTTCTTTAAAAATAAATTATCAAAGTAGAGCATACGAAATTGAAAAAAGAGCCAGTCTTCTTTACGGAATGCTTACCCATACTTCAGTCTTTTCGTTTGACGCTTCTAATCAACCTATCATACTAAAAGACAAAGAAGAAAGCCAAAAATAATCTTTTTCTTTAAAATCACACACAAAGAAGTTGTGATTTTTTTGTAGCTCTTCTAAAAACCTAGGTTTTACTACATTCGTTTCAAGTTTTAAATGAGTTTTATAAAGTTTTAACACTGTATTTTCTTTGCGAAAAACATCATGCAGCGAATGGACATTTTTATATTTGGTATAAAAATAGTTTTCTTTATACTTGCGAAATAAAAGAATGTCTAAGCTTTTAATAGGAATGGGATTTATGAGCTGTTTAATAAGTAAATAGCTTGTTTCCACATCCATATTTTCATAATAAATGGTTTCTAAAGTTTTAAAAAGTTCATAAGGATTTTCTTTTAACAAAGTCATTAATTCAGGTTTAATTTCAAAAAAATAAAATGTTCTCATCTTCTGCCTCCTATTATAAGGATAACAAAAAGATAAAGAACATTTTGTCGAAAAGACTACCGTGAAAGTAAAGCTTCCACTTTTAGTTTTAAACTGTCATAATCAAAATTCATTTGTTGTAAAACCTCTATTGATAAACCACTACTTGGGTAATCCGAAATATTAAGTAAATAAGCCTCTTCTTTAGCATATTCTTTTAAAGAAAGAGCACTGGAAGCTTCGATAACAACTGTTTTTACATAAGATGGTAAAATACTTTCTTGATAGGTTTTATCTTGTAATTTAAAAAGAGTTAAAGAAGGCATAGAAACCACACGAATATCAAGACCTTTAGAGGCTAAATCATAAGCAATTTGCATGGCACTGATAACCTCACTACCACTAGATAAAATAATACCGTCTAACCTCGTTTGTTCCGGTTTAATGATATAGGCTCCCATAGCTACTTTTTTAGCATTTGAATTAGGAAGTTTAGGACTATCATTTTTGGTAATAATTAAAGCACTCGGACGTTTAAGGCGCAAGATAACTTCCCAAGCTCCCATTACCTCTTCAATGTCACTTGGCCGATAAACGAACAAATTGGGAATGGTTTGTAACATGTCTAATTGTTCGACAGGAATTTGTAAAATTCCTTCATCTGCGTTATAAAGAGAATCGTGGGTAAAAATATAAGTAACCGGAAGATTCATTAACGAAGAGAGTCTTAAACTATCCTTCATTTTATCTGCATAACTTAAAAGGGTAGAAGAAAAACTTCGCAATCCTAAAAGAGCCATACCACTTGTGATATACCCCATAGCACTTTCCCGAATACCAAACCGGATATTTTTAGCCTTGGGTTCTTTATAAGACATATACTGAAAACCATTTAAATTTGTTCTACTATAAAGACTTAAACCCGCACTTCCTCCTAAAAAGAGATTACTTTTAGAGCTAATTAAATTCATAACTTTATTATTTGTTTCAATTAAAGGTTCTCGGTACGCGGCATTTATCTTATAATTATCGCTTAAAAAAGCAATCTCTGTATTACCGGCTTCTAACATATGTAAAATATTATTTAAATTGGCACTATTGATATTTTTGGCCCGTGCATAACTTTCTGAAAACTTTTCTTTAGCCTTTTTCATTCGTTCACTCATTTGTTTTTCAATAAAGATAAGACTATCTTTTGATACTTCAAAAGGTGGTAAAAAAAGACTATATTTTCTTCTTAAATTATTAGTATCATCAAAAGATAAAACTCCCGAATGTAAAATGTTTTTTCCTTCATTAAAAGAATCTTTACCAATAATGGTATTAAAAATTAGTAAGGCTGGCTTATCCGCTTTCTTAGCCCCTTCTAAGGCTTTTTCAATATCTTTAAGAGTGACATCTTGTTTTAAAGTATCCACGTAAAAACCTTTAGCCTCAAAAGACTTTTGTAAATTTTCATCAAAAACGGTTTCGAGAGGTCCTTCCATAGCCATTTTATTGGCATCATATAAAAAGACTAAATGATTAAGTTTTTGACTGCCAGCAAAAGAAAAAGCTTCTAAACTTGTCCCATTTTGCATATCCGCATCACTAACAAAACAATAGGTCGTAAAATCATAAAGATTTAATTTATTATCCTCTTCCTTAATTAAAGCTTCGATATAACGCCTACCTAAAGATAAGCCAACACTTAAGCCTACCCCATCTCCCGCTACACCGGTCGTTGCTTCCATAAATAAAGGATTATGAAGTTCTGGAGTAACGGGAAGACCATTTAAACGACCAAAATTCATTAACTCTTCTTTTCGAATCGGATATCCAGCCATATGACACATAGCATCATATAAAGGAGTAAGCCCAGAAGATGATAAAATTACTCGGTCACGATTAAAATAAGAAAGATTTTTATTATCGATTCTAAGTATTCTTGTAAAAAGAACATACATCACTGGAGCCATTGCCAATACCGTACCAGGACGCCCCATTTTAGCCCGATTTATCATATCAATACTTAACATTTTAAGTTCGTTAAGAGCCTTTATATCACTTTGATTCATTTAAAAGTCCTCCTTTTTATTCTCTTAATAAGTATAGCAAAAAATTAAAAATCCGTAAATAATGTTATTGAAAATATTTTAAATCTTCTTCTAAAGATGCAGAAATAAAAATAGGTTGATTGGATGATTTATAGTTGTCATTAGCTTTCGTTACACAGCTTTTCTTCGTACAAGTCATTTCAATATATCTTTTCTCTCCAGGAAAATTATTATCATACACGCCAATATAGTAATGGTTGGCGTCATTATTATCTTGTGCTAGACTTATGGCATTAACACCATGGTAACCACCATCAAAATCACCTGCAATAACAGGGGCATCCCCATTTTGCAAACGGGTTTTTAAAAGTTCAACAAATGCAGCCGAAGATAATTTTTCTGTTTTATATATACCAAATAAGTTTTGACCCCATGTCTTAGAATTAGAAGAAGATATATAAAACTTTGTAACATTTTGTTTTAAAAAGCTCATATAAATGGCATTCAAAAGCTCTTTTTCGTTTTCATCTACTTTATCGCTTGTTTGTATTCTATCTTCATTTAAAAGTAAATTTTCAAGTTGTTTATAAGAACTATTGTCGACATCTTGTAAAGAAACGTCATAAAGTCCACTTGCTAAGGCACCCTTTTTAAATTCTTCATTGTAAAGAAACTGATTGTTAGCTATATAACGATAATTTTTTGGTTTTTCTTCATTAAAGACTTTAAAACCTAGGGCATATTTTAAAGCATTCGTCGTTGGTTTATAATCATATAAATTATCATAGTTTTTAAAATAGGTATTTGTTAAATCATAAGGATAAGAAGTAACATCCTCCGATGATAATAACGTTTTCTTTTGCCTTACTGTTTTGGCATCATGTTTTAAAGGAAGTGTTTTTGTGTAGTAAAGTTCTGCGAAGGTCGCCATTCCATAACAGTGCCCCCCAACTAAATTAGATTTATAGTTTTCAAAAGAAAACCCATTTTTACTTACAATAAAGCCACTATCTACCATCTCGGTGGCATTTGTTGTTCCATCATTATTGGTATCAATAAGACTATAGTTGATATTTTTCCCCATTAAAGAGTAAATTTCATCTAAGGCTTTTTCTTCACTTGCTGGATAATAATGACAACCAGTTTGTTCAGCTATAGAAGTAAGTTCTTCTTTATCGACATTTTTACCAAGACCGATGGCACAAATTTTAACATCTTTTTCTTGGGCCTTTTTCACAATGGTGTCCACATTTTTAGAAAGACGATCAAAATAAGACGTATCTTGGCCATCCGTTAAAATAATAAGATAATGGTTTTGTTTATCGTCTTTAAAAGCTTCAATACCTTTCGTTAAAGCATTCACTATCTTTGTGCCCCCAGAAAGTTTAGGTAAATCATGACGAATATTTTCCGTAGCTTCTTTGGCTTCTTCTTTATTATCGGTAAAATCTGCGATGTTTAAGTAATTACCTGCAAACTCACTAATACCAAACGTATAATTACCCGTAAACATATCAATTAAATGCTTTGTTAAGGTAATACGTTTAAAATCTGGATCATTACCTTCTTCACTCGTTCCAGAAAAGCCTTGAGCTTTTAGTTGTTCTTCACTGTACATAGAGCCTGAATTATCAAGAACCATTAAAATTTGACTTGGTTTGGTATTTGTCACAACTTGACTGTCCCCTAAAACATATTTTGAAAAATGATTTAAAGTCACTGTAATTTCTTTTTTCTCTTTATTCACTTGAGTATCTACAGCTTTTAACTCTTTAGTTTCATC
Source organism: uncultured Bacilli bacterium (assembly GCA_934098555.1). Taxonomy (GTDB): domain Bacteria; phylum Bacillota_I; class Bacilli_A; order RF39; family UBA660; genus Ventrenecus. The sequence goes on along the minus strand of CAKOOQ010000022.1, from coordinate 7,907 downwards.
ATTAAAATAATAAAGTGTTAAATTGTCTTCATTAATCTTTTTAGCTTCTAAATCTAAAGTCGCATAGGAAAGTGTCACCACTGCCTTTTCCATATTACCTGGTGTATAGAAATTATAAACCGTTTCCAAAACACCATCCATGTCCGTAAATGTTGAATTTTTAAAAGTCGTGATACTAGAACTTGGCAAATTACCTTTACCGGTTAAAGTAACCGTAAGGCCTTCTTCTTCATTTTTAAAAGTATAGGAAACTGTTCTTTCCCCATCTTTTAGACCATCTCCTTTAGAATCCGCCTTATTAGGATCTAGTCCAAGCTCTATTTCATCATAGTCATTAAGACCATCATTATCCGTATCTTTCTTTAAAGGATCTGTTTTACTTTCGTAAATTTCATAGTAATCATCCAAACCATCCATATCAGAGTCAGCAAGTAAGGGATTTGTTTGATGCTCTTTTTCTTCTTTATTAGTAAGACCATCTAAATCAGGATCAGCATCCTCATCATCGGTGTTTACAAAATCAGGCAAACCTAAAAGACTTTTATCATCGTCGGTAATAACGGTGATTTTTTTATCTATTTTTCGTAATTTATATTGCACGGTAAGATGACATTCGCCTAAAGAATCTTTTAAATTCCAGACAAACTCTAATTTATTTTGGGTAACCGTGCCACACGTAGAAGTCACTTTTAAATCATTTATTTTATCTTCATTAGAGAAAATGACCCCAAGTGTAACTTCGTTAGGTAAGACATACTCTAAAGAATTATCTTCGTAAGTCTCATCCCAGGCTAGCTTTTCCCCTAAAAGGATTTTATAACCAAAATAAGAAAGGAAAAGAAGAAGTAAAACAACTCCAACTACCTTAAATTCTTTTTTATACTTTTTTAAAAAAGTTTTTATATTAATTTTTAATTTATTTGTTTTTTCTGTCATTTCTTCAGTGGTTGTTTTGACACTTTTTATAATTTTAAAGCCACAAAAAGGGCAAAATTCGGCTTCTCCTGTTATTTTTTGACCACAATTGGGACAAAACATATAAACTACCTCCCATTCTTTTTCAAGAAATCTTCTATATTTGTTATTGTATCATTATCAACAATCCCATTAAAAATTTTCATTTCAATTTCTACATTTTCTGTAATAGGCTTATCAAAATCAAATTTTGTATCTGTACCTTTATAATACCAAGCAAAGTCAGTTGTTATGCCTCCCATTGTCATATAAAAGGTTTGATTTTTATAAGACATATAATTGCCATTTAAACTTTTGTTAATAATATCCACGACAGTATTAGGATTTAAATGGGCACCTTCACTCACATAATAAACTTCGGTCGTTTCTTCTAAGCGATTGGTATTGTTATTAGCTAAAGTATATACTGTTAATTTGTAGCACTTGTCTGTCTTACATTCATTTAAAAGACCCTCACTATTTTCTTTGGCTAAAGAAACATCCAACGTCGTATCTCCACTCACATGAATAATTTTTTCAAATGTCTCGTAACCTTCTTTTGAAACTTGTACTTTATATATGCCTTCTTCTATTTCAAAAGTATATTTTCCCTCTTCTTTGGTTAAAGCACTTGAAAGCGTCGTATCTTTATTATAAGAGTATATTTTCACCTCAGCATCACTTAAAGGGGTATCCCCATTTTTGATAATACCATTTAAAGTACTTGTTTTTTTCTCTAACATATTCGTATCATGAAAAGCCTTCGTTATTTTTATGATAGCATCATCACTAAGGCCTAATGTTTGGGCACTTTTAATCACAGCATGGGCGCAATCTTCAAAAGATGCATAAGACGTTAAATAAAATAAGGATTGATACCAAACTTTGGCCATTTCCTCTCTACTTTGAAAGGCACCAGCAGCATACATAAGATAAGCAGCATGACTGACAACACTCGAATTACTATGAATACCACCTTTATCATATTTACTGAGAGATTCGACATTTAATTTTTTTAAAAAATCCTCTAAAGAAACGGAAGAACTTAAATAACCATCCGGAATATAATATTTACCACCCTTTATCTCAGGGTTATCATACTTTAACGGATTGACAACATCTCTTAACACTTCGTTATCTTCACCTATTGTCCAATTTTTTCCTTCTATTAGAGAGCCTAAAATATCGGCGTATCCTTCATTTAAAGCGCCTGGTTCAAAAGCTTTATTAATATCTTCTTCTTTAGGCGAAGTTGCAAAATTGGCTGTATGCTGAATAACCCCATGCGTAAATTCATGGCCTAACACGTCTAAAGAGGCCGCAAAGGATTTGCCTTTGTAACTTCCTATGTACATTTGCTTTGTCACAGAAAGCCATGATGCATTATTAAAATCCTTATTAGTAAATGTTTCGGCTTTAACGTCAAGATTTACTCGAATCGTACTACCTTTATTATCGTAAGAATCTCTTCCTAAAACATTTTTATAATAATCATAAATGCTTTCAAAATGAGCCATAGCCGTAATTGCATTTTCGATAAGTTCATTTTTATCCTTAATCTTACCATCTTCCATATCAACCGTAATAGGACTTCGTAAAGGAGAAAAACTAAATAAAATAGACAACTTAAGACCTACTTTACTGGCATCATAAAAAGCTATTTTTCTTTCGGTATCATAAAAGCGATAGCGATTTTGTAAAAGCATATCATCATAATAAGACTCTAAAGAAATGGTATACGACTTATTATCAATGCCTGTATCTGTGTAAGAAAAAGTATTCATATTTAAAAGGTCATTTTCTTCTAAAATGTTACCGTTATTGGCATCCATTAAAAGTTCTAAAGCCTTTGCATCATTATAAACCACCACTTGATAAATCAAAGAAGAAGCACTACTATCCGCCCAGATAGCTAAATCATTTGTATAAACTTTAGCCTCATTCCCTAAATAGTTTATGGCTGTCTCTTTTATTTCTTCTTGACTTTTTTTCGGTGTGGTATCCACTTTGATATCAGAAAGAAAATTACCCGTATAGCCTAAAATTTGCTTGTCTTTAGAAACACTCACAATAACATTTTGGTCAATAACTTTAAGCCCATTATAAACTTGTTGAAACCGATAATAAGTTATCTCATTTACCGTTTCTTTACTTGTCAAAAGAAGTTCTTGAAATGGATTTTGCAAACCGGTTTCTTCCTTAATATTTTCTAAGGCCTTTAGCACATCTTGTTCATCATTTATTTTTTCATCACTAAAAGAAGCATTCAAAAAACGTAATTGTCCCTTATCATTATAAACAGAATTACTAAGATGACTCGATGCTGTATAAGAACCTTCTTCCTTCTTATCTTTTTTAAAGAAAGAAGAACCTAATAAAATACCCCCAACAAGAAAAAGGAAAATAACCCCTCCCATAAGATATTTGGAATATTTCTTTTTATAAGCTTTACCACAGTAAGGGCAAAAAACGCTCTCCTTTGGAATTTCGCTGTGGCATTTCTTACATATTTTCATAATAACCTCACTCACTTTAAAAATTTCATTAAAAAAAGGGGTTTTAGAAACTTTATAATTTCAAGAAACCCCTTAAGACGTTAACCATTTTAAGATTAAAAGTTTAAAATACTACCTAATACTTTAGCATAAACAATATAAGCAATAAGGATAAGTACGGCAAAGCATGCTAAGATAAAATGTATTTTCTTTTCACCTTCTAAATTCAAATTACTTCCCATAAGTTCATTTAAAAGAAGAAAGCTATAGATTCCACATACGCCTGGAACAATAAAATTAAGTGGCGTCCAAATAAGTTTTAAAATTGGTGCTAAAGCAAAACCTAAAACTAAAGGAAGAACACTTGATGAAACCGTTGCCAAGGCTTTTTGAAAAGATAGTTCTTTTTTAACAATAAGACTACCCACATAGAAAACAGCTCCTATCGCTAAAAGAACACAAAAATAGATAAGAAGATTTTTACCTATAACATCAAACCAACGGATGTATTTTAAATTTTCCCATTTCCATATACATTTGTTATCTGTAAACCAGCCATAACTACAAACATGCACAAGTGTTATTACTGTTTGGATTAAAGAACCTAAAGTAAGGAAAATCGCCATTACAAGCGTTAAGAGAAAAGCGTTCGATGTAGAACTTAATTTTTCTTTTTCTTCTTTAAATGTTTCCACAGGTTTTAAGAAAAAGGCCATTAAATAGCTTATCAAGTTTACTTTTTCTCCACTTTGCTTCGTATTAAAGTTATTATTAGAAACCGAATTTCCATAAACCGGAGCACTTTGATTCGCATAACTTGTTTGATTTTGAGCCATGTTATTAAAATTCATAGGTTGATTTAAATTTTGATTTTGTTGTTGATTTAAGTTTAAATTAGGTTCATTCATTGCAGGCGTCGAATTTATAGGTGTGTTTGTAAACTCTTTTAAATTCGTACCACATTTAATGCAAAAAGAAGAACCTTCTATATTTTCAGCATTACATTTTGGACAAAGCATTATTTACCTCCTCTTTTATCCATTTCATCTTTGATGAAACTTGCCATAGGATTATTTTTAATAACCGTATTCATAACATTATTTTGTAAATTTTGATCTGTAAAAGAATCTAAAATCTTATTTTGCAAAGATTCGCCATCCACTCTTTCATTATTAGCATTCGTCATTTTGGCATTCGTAAGATTGGTTTTCGTTTGAATAAAATTATCCACTTTTTGTAAATTTGTCATCGTTGTTTTCGTATCCTTTTCATAAGTATGGCGAGCATTCATATTGCGGTATTTAACAAGCATAAAGATAAAGAAAATAACACCTGCTAAAACAAATAAGTAACTGTAATCCCAATCAATATAAAGCATACCTAAAATACCTAAAATTTCTACCAAAATCGATACACCAATAAGCTTTGGCATATGAAGAGGGACACTTCCCATTGTTTTTTTTGTTCGGCCATTTACCGCTACATAATGTAAAACTTTTTTATCCCCTTTTACTTCCTGATAACTATAAAGCCAAACAGGCAAATAAGAAGCTTGCCACTGTTTTCCTTTAACATCGACGTCTTCGGTATTCCACAAAACACCACGGTCATACTCTTTAATCGTGTTATTGGTAGCAAAACGAACGATGTCCTTTGTTTTGACATCTACTAGGCTTTTAAGATCTTCTGTATTTACATTTCTTCTTTCCGAAGAAAAACCTCTTAAATAATTGGCATTATAAGAAGCACAATTTTCAACATCAAAAGGCATAATAGCATTAATAATATTATTGGTTTGGGTAGAAGACGTCATATTAAGTCTGTCTTTGTTAGACTCGATAGATAGCCCTTGAACAGCAATATCAAACTCTCTTTGAACCGAATACAAATCGGCATCATAATAGGCTTTTTGATTGCTACCACTCCCGCGGTAATACTTTCGTCTTTGTTTTTCACCTGAACCAGAAAATCTTGCGTGTGCATTTACATCAACAAGCATATAAGGAAAATAGACACCCATAATATTGTCTGTTTTAAATTCTTCTTTAAATTTAGGATGTGCGAAGAACTTTCTTTTATTGACAAACCGAGCTATTTCTGTTTGAGCCACTTCTTTACTCACTGAAAAAGGTAAAACAACATCTGGAACCGCTCCATTGGGAATTTGTTCATTAACAGATAAGACATTACGGCACCAGTGGCAACGAGCTTGTAAAGCATCATTGGTATCAATAACCACTTCCGCCCCACAGCTACTACATTTAAATGTTTTAACCTCATTTTCACTAGCTACAATATCTTGAGCCCCAGAACCTATCACTTCTCCTTGTAAAGAAGAAATATCTTTGACCATACCGGTGGTGTTTACCGGTTCAAACTCGAACCGGCAATATTCACATCTTAATTTACCCGTTAAGGTATTAACCGATATCTCTGTGGCACCACATTTAGGACATTTGTTTTGACCATCTTTGGCCGTCATATCCGTTTGAATAATTGTTGGCGTATCCCCTGAATTATAAACTTCTTTCATTGCCTATATTCCTAAGATTTGTGATTTTAATTTATTATAATCTTCTTCCGTGATAGCTCCTGCGTCTAATAATTTTTTAGCATTTAATAATTTTTCTGTTGGGTCTTCTTTTAATACCTCAGGACTTTGAGTCGTTTGTGGTTGAGCAGGTTGACTCATTTGTTGTGGCTGAGCCGCCATGTTATTGAAAGCTGGTTGATAAGAGCTTTGTGTATTTGGTTGGGTAACCGCCCCCATCATACCATTAGCAGCATTCATACCAACACCCATAAAGGCCATTCCCGTCGCGCCATGAGAAGCAGACTCTTGAATACCACGTGCGACAGATTGTTGCATGAAAGAGTTTCCACGAGCACCCGATAAGGCATCCGCTTTCTTAACATCTTTCATAAGTTCTTTGGTATCTTCATCGTATTCAATCGCCGTAATAGCTACTTTACAAATTTCAAGTCCACGAGTTGATTTCCATGAATAATTTTGTTCAACAACTTCAGATAAGCTTTTGGCAAATCCATCCGCATCTGTTTGAATTTTTGAAATACGATTACCACGACTTGGATCATTAGTATACCTTGAGAATGCAGCCGATAAACTACCAACAACTTCATCAAAAAGTTGTGTTGCTGGTTTATTATTCATATCCGCAAAGTCAAAATCACGTGCATTTGGTAATAAATACTCTGCAGGCACAAAGTTTTTAACGAATAATAATGGATCTACAATTTTTAATGTATATGTACCTCTTGTTAAAGCACCAACTTGTGTTCCAAAAAAGGCATCATCCCAATAAATTTCTGATTGAGTGCCAAATTTATTTCCTGTTATTTCTTTTAAGTTAATATAAAAAGCCGTTTGTTGACTTCCTGGTTGACCACCAAATTTAACTTTTTCCCATGTCGATTTGATAGTTTGACCAAAGATACCATCACCTGCAAACATGGATTGTGAATAAGGATCATCTGATTTAAATTCAAATCCACCTGGTTCGGCAATAATACCCGTTATAGCACCATCTTGAATCGTAATAAGAGCCATTCCTTCTGGAACAACAATCTTACTACCATTAGTAATAATGTTATCATTTCCTTTATAATTTTCACCACGACCGTTGTTTTGTGATTGCATAACAGCTTGACTGACAGCAACTGACGCAGCTGTTGATTTTGGTACATAAAAGTCTTTCCATTGGTCTGCTAAAGTTCCACCTAAAGCTCCCGAAAATGCTTTAATAAATCCCATAATTTACCTCTTTCTTGTATTTCATTTTGAAAAGAAAAGTTATTGCAATAAGAATATAACAAATATAAACTCTCCTTAGGACCTTCTCTATTCTTTATCATTATAACACAACTTACATAACTTTCAAGTCGTAAATGGCACCAGTTTTGCTATTTAAAAGAAATTTATTCACAAACAGTAAATAAAAATATCACTATATTTGTAGGATAATTTAAGTGGGTATTACGTTTAAATGGAAGTGAGGGATAATAAAATGGAATTTAAAAAAGAAGACGAAAACTATATTTATGAAATGATAAGTAAAAACATCAAGAAATACCGTCGTCAAAAAGGTTGGACGCAAGAAAAACTAGCGGAAGAAATCAATTATTCTTTGTCTTTCATAAGTGGCATCGAATCTACTTATCATCAAACATTTTCCATAGGAGCAGCCTGGCGAATTAGTCAAGCCCTTGGAATAGAGTTTGAAAAATTATGTGAAGATGAAAACACCCCAAAAGAAAAGAAATATATTTTGTTTCAATGTGATACATGTAAAAAAGAAGCCCGGATACCTCTTCAAATGATTCATGTTTACAAAGAAATGAATAAATGTGAAAAAAATACCTTAAAACCTTGTTTTGATTGTTTAGAAGAAAACTGTAATGGAAAAATCCATCCTATTAATCCAACAGATATTTAAAAAA